>CAMYZY010000012.1 GCA_947304075.1 uncultured Candidatus Saccharibacteria bacterium | reverse complement strand
TCACGTTCCGCCAAACGATTATCCGTACGCTTCCATTCTTTGCGTCGCTCGTTTTCTTCAGCTTGATTTTTTTCAGTGATTTTTGCAGCTTCTTTTCTTGCATTTAATACAATCTCGCTTGCTTCACGCTTAGCTTTTTGTACCAAATCTTCTGCCTTACTCTTACCACCGTTTTCGTTTCGCTTATTGTATGCAAAAATTCCTCCTGCACCAACAGCTAACCCAGCCACGGCGGCAATTATTGGAATTATTATTTCCATATTCCCTTTCTAATTGTTTTTGTCGATATTTTTCTCTATATCAACGGGGTAACAAATAACATCAAATTATAAATTTCCACTATCTATTATACCACATTTTCACAAAAAATCACACTCTGTCAATACACTCAAGCTTGATTTTTTTTAACTCAAGTCATAAACTAGTAAAAATAATTGGAGAAAAAATGGGTTACTTAGAAGAAATGCTCATCCGAAACGGTGTCATCTATCATGCGCCAGATGGCACTTGTTCCTACATTGAAGGAAGTTTAGTATCAAACACTCTCGTAGTTAGAGATTCATCCGGTTGGGTTACCCATCGCATCGAACGCGCGTCAAACGGCGTCGATCTCGTCGTTCGTAATGTCTCCACCGGCTTAGTCGAAACTAGACTCAAAATCTAGCCCCAAAATCCACGTTTTTTATTGTTCTTGAATTCTTCTAGCAGCTCTTTTTGCTTTCGTGACAAATTCCTTGGCGTATCTACTACAATCGTCACAATATGTGGCCCTCTATCACCATCTGCTCTAAATGGCACACCATGGCCAGACAGTTTAAATGGCGTACCTGATTGTGTTCCTGCAGGCACTTTCATCGTGACTTTCCCATCTACCGTTTCCACATCAATCTCACAACCAAGCGCCGCATCAACCATATCAATATGCTCTTCCGACAAAATTATCGCACCTTCTCTCGTCAAATGTTTGTGTGGCTTCACTCTAATTTTTACAAACAAATCCCCTGGTTCAGAACCACCCTCTGGCGCTGGTCCACCCTTACCACGCAACCTGATTGACATTCCATCATCGATTCCCGCCGGAATTTTAACCTTGATTTGTTCACCACTATTTGTCGATACTTTTTTGTTCGTTCCAAATACCGCTTCTTCAAAAGTTAGTACCACACTAGTTTGATAATCTGCGCCCCTTCGAGCTCGTCTTGCACCACCGCCAAATCCAAAAATGCTACTTAAAATATCATCAAATCCACCACCACCAAAATCGAAATTAAAGGTCTGACCATTGAAATTGAAATTTCCGCCATTGCCAAAAGGATTTCCACCTGCAAATGGATTTCCCGCCGCACCACCAACGCCCGCATGGCCAAATTGATCATAACGCGCTCGTTTTTGTTTATCGCTCAGCACATCATGTGCTTCATTAATTTCCTTAAACTTTTCTTCCGCTTCTTTATTACCTGGATTTTTATCTGGATGATATTTAACTGCCAATTTACGGTAAGCCTTTTTTATTTCATCATCAGAAGCGTCTTTTGAAACGCCCAAAATTTCATAATAATCTCTTTTTGCCATATATATATTATATAGTATTAGCACTCAAAATACAAGAGTGCTAAACGTCAGCTTATTTCTTTGTAGCTGGATTAGTAGTAATTAACCCTTCTTCAGTCTCAGACGCTATAATCTGAATATGCACGTGATTTTGCCCCGCAAAGAACAATCCTTGTCCTACCGGGAAATTAGCTAATCTTCTTTTTTCTTCTTCAGTTAGTTTAAACACATCCGATAGCACATCCACCGCCGATGCCGATTGCTTTAATAGTAGCTGCATTGACGAGTTAGCCACAATCGCACGACCCATTTTCGTTCCCATAAAATCTTCCACGTCCTGCGTAATTGTCGTAAGCCCTAAATAATATTTACGTGCACGTTTTGCAAGCGAGAACAAGAAATTCGCCGAATCTTCATATTGCATTAATTGCCAAGCCTCATCCACAATTAATAGTCGCTTCTTTTGCTCGGCTCTTACAATGTTCCAAATATGCGACAACACGATATACATTGCTACCGGCCTTAGTTCGTCTTCCAGGTCACGAATATTAAACACTACCATTTGGTTATTAATATTGATATTTGACTGCTGTGAGAAAATACCTGCAAAAGTACCTGTAGTGTATTTTCTTAGTCTCTGCGCCAAATTTGGCCCCGAACCTTCCATATGCAACAAAGTATCATACAAATTCGCAATCGTCGGTGGAGTCGATTGATGTGTCAAAGGATCTGAAGTAATACCCGCCCTAGCATACGTATCAATCAATGCCTGGTCCAAATCTGCCTCTTCGTTTGCAGACAACGCTGGCACCATTTGACCTGAACTCGTCATTTGATTTCCGCCCAGCATCAACCTAAACAAACCATGTAACGTCACTAAATTCGCTCTCAAAGCATCATTTGAATCCTCCGAATCCACTACCTTTGGCAAATCAAATGGATTAATTCTTACGTCCGAATTTAGAGACAACCTAACGTAAGTGCCACCCACAGCATCACAAAGCTTTTGATACTCATTTTCTGGATCAATAATCAAAATCTCCGCCCCCACCATCATCGAACGTAGCGCCTCGAGCTTCACCGTAAATGACTTACCAGCACCAGACTTAGCAAATACCACCATATTCGCATTTTCAAGGCTAAATCTATCAAATATCACTAGGCCATTATTGTGCATATTGATACCATACAATATACCCTTATCCTGAGTTAAGTCTGCCGAAGTGAATGGGAATGATGTCGATATCGCACCAGTGTTCATATTACGACGAATCTGCAATTGATCCATACATTGTGGCATGATCGAATTCATACCCTGCTCTTGTTGCGAAGAAGCCACCTTTGAGAAAATCATTTGTTGTCCAAAAATCGTTTCGATTTTTTGTTGCACAAATTTCATTTCGTCTAACGAATCTGCCCATAGTGTTACATAAAGCCCAAATCGGAAAAATCTTTCCGCACCCACTTGCAACTGATCACGCAACTCTTCTGCATCGTTAATCGCCGTTTCTAGCTCTGGGTCTCTTACTTTTCCTTTTTCTGCATTAATATTCAACGATGCTTCAAGCTGTGTCACCTTAGTCTTCAAATTCTTCATCACCACTGCCGTTTCAACCGGATACACATACATCGAAACGTCAATCACTTCGTCCATATTAATAATTGGCGAAATCCAACCCGTATAAAGACTCCTTGGGTAACCATATATATATAGTGTACGCCCGTATTTTGTCCCTAATCTAAAATAATCCGAATGAATCTCAATAGCCGCAGGCGAAATCAAATCCCTAAGTGTCGTGGTACCCTGCTCAAACGCTTGCTGAATCTCCGCCGCTTCCATCGCTTCGGCTTGTGCAGCCATCTCAGCCGGCGTCAATTTCCTTCCTCTAGCCATTGTTCTCTCCTTTTTTCACATAAAGTGTTGCCATCTTTGAAAAGTCCACCAAAGGTTCTCGTACCGCCGTATCAGGATTATTAAAGTTATAATAAAGCTCCGCCAGTTCCTTAGTGTTTAATCTCACCGAATGAATGCCAATTTGGAACAAACCCGACATCACAGCATCTACTCTATTCGTCAATTCCGTCAAAGCCTTGTCATAAGTCGCTCGGTCAATTCGCGTTACTTCCGGCATTTTAGTTTTTGAAAATGACTTAAAGAAATTCTTCGTTTGCATCAATACCTTTTCTGCATCCACCGAAGAATAATATGGTATCACGATAAAGAACGATTTATCCATAATATTTGCTTCTTGCGACAAAACATCAATAAAGTTAATGTAATCATCCATCAGTACGCCAAGCAACATATTGTCATTATTACGTCTAATTTCAGACAATCTCTCAATATAAGGACCAATATCAACTTTTTGCGACCTCACTAAAATCTGAATAGTAAATTTCAAAGAGTTCAAGAAATTTTGATACGAATACTCTACTGCTTCTCGTTCCACATCAGACATCAAGTCAAAGTTAATTGATTTACAAGCCACTACCGCTCTAAACGAGCCGTCCTTCATTATCACCACATTATCACGCAACTCCGAAATTAGTAACGTCGACTGTGTCGATGTCGGTACATCTCTATTTGGCGAAACTGGTGAAATCTGATTAGCTGTCATCGCCGCCGAACCTAATGCTGAAACATTCGCATTTTGTGGCACACCAATTCCTTGTACCGCCTGCATATTGGGCTGCATCATTTCAGGCTGTTGCAAATTTTGATCCGGCAAAATCATCTGCGGCCCTTGTGGTCCTTGCTGCACCTGCGGTTCCGGCATTCCCTGTCCCATATTTTGTACTTCTTGTTGCTCCATGTTTTAGTGTAGCGATATAAAAATTTCGCCCTCATCCTTTCTATTATTAATTCGGTTAGCTTCTTTCGCTATCGTAGCCACAGAATAATCGGTATTGTTTGCTAATTCTATTATACTAGGTTTTGGTTGTTTTTCTACATTTTTCTCATTCTTATTTTGCTGAACTACATTTGTCTTTTCCACTGGCCCAGACTCAATCGGCGAATTCGGCTGTACCACCGCTTGAGAACTAAAATCTGGTTTTTCACCGTTAAACGAAAACTCTCCGCTTGCTTTATCATCATCCACCGAAAATTCATTCTCGTCCTTCTTAATCACACGATTCTTTTCCATAGTCATTTCTTCGTTTTCTTTAATTGCTTGTTGCATTTCTTTGATCACTTCATCATGTCGGGCCATTTCATCACGCACAATCGTATTTTCCAGATTATCAAAATGATTATTTTCAAACATATCGGTCGTCGCATTTGCTTCAGCGATTAAATCTTCTCGCATCGAATTCTCGCTCGCGCCTCTAATTGCATAGCCTTGGCTGTCCACAATATCCGCCAAAAATGACAACCTGTGCGTAGCTTCTTCACCCGAAATATCTCGCATCCTGGTTTCTTCCACTACTTTCGGCGCCGTAATTAAAATTGTCGACTCTCTCTGCCCAGGCGTCCATAGCCGCGTCCTTGGTTTCAAATAATAGGACACTATTGCCGCAAGATATGTTTCCATTGGCTGATCCTTTTTTAATGGCAATGCCAAAGCTAAAAACAGTAACGTTGGAATCAATGGGATAATCGCGAGTAAAGGAAATAACTGGAATAATCCCACCGCTAAAGCAATCAGCCCACCCGCAATCAAAAGATAAACGAACTGTCGAAAACTAAACGGCCCGATTAATTTGTCATCCGCCTCAACGTCTTGAGGCACTTTATATTGCGCCATATGCAATTATTATAACATGTTTTTTAAAACATTAGCGCAACTCGTTATTACTAATCACTGCCAAAGAACGTTCGGATAATGTCTCGGTATAATTGCGCAACGTCTGTGTACTGCGATAAGCCTTCCGCAAATTCTTCCAAATTAACTCTCAAGTCCCCCATCTCTGCCGAAGAACTAAGCGTATTACTTACCTCATCCCAAAAATCTTCCACATTAAGTCTACCCGCCCCTCTGTAGCCTTCAAAAATTTCTCGAATTCTTTCTCTAGTATCGTTATATATACCACCACCCGATGCCTCACCATCCGTATCACCCCCAACCAACACACCATCATCTTCTTCATCATTAGGTTCTTCACGTCGTTGTCTTGTCCGTCTATTCCCTTCACCATTAGGGAAATAATAATCATATAGCTCTTCTGAACCAAGCATTTGGCCAAGCATCTCTTTCGAATCACCTTGGTAGCCTCTTTTCATCTGCTTTACATAAGTCTTAAGTGCATCTTCCTTAAAGGATTCTCTAAATCTCTTCTTTATCGCATCTTGCTTCTCTTTCAAGAAGTTCTTATAACTACCAACAGTATTCTCATCACCATTCGTAAACTGTCTCCTATCGAATTCTTCCAGGCGCTCCAAATCCACCACCTCTTTCCCATCATCATTTATATACATCACTTCGTCAAGTAGAGCATATTGCGATCTAATAGCCTGCAACATATCAGTCTTACTTCTAGCAATCTGATTTGGAACATGCCCACCAAGAAACTTTTTCACCTGATTTCGGAATCTTATAACAGCCTCTGCCTTATCTTCTCCAGTTGGGTTATGATTGCCAAAGATATATTTCCAGTCAAATTTACCATCTTTGCCAATCCCGGTTAAATCCTTCGCAAGCGCCGTAATCTGTTCGCTTCCACTCAAATACGAGAATTGATCGCCTATAATATTTGGCAAAGTCGAATCATAAAGACTATCCATATTATCAAAGTATCTCTTAACGCTAAACTCCTGCGATAAATTACCATTCTCATCAAGTCCATATGACGCTGCTCTGACCCCTTCTCTCTGAGACTTATATGCAGTTCGTTCTACCCTTGCATACGAAGTACCAGGCAGCAATTCTCGCATACCTCTTGTCTTTCTCGTTATCACCTCGCCATTCTCATCATGCGCCACATTGCCATCATCGTCATATTCAACACATTCACTATTAACGTATTCCCACCAGGACACATCTCTTCTCTTTCGACGTTTTTCTGGGTCATTTTCATTGTATAGTGCAGCCGTTTGCATATTAATATATTTACCAAATCGACGCAGCACTGGATCGTTATCCTTCACGTCAAACATCAAATAATTAGCAATCGCCTGCGATGCATAAGTTCCTAATTCAACATTCCCAGGTCTATTAAGAATACCTATTATGTCATGATGTAACTCTTTCGCCACCAAATCCGTATCACCACGTATATTCAAAACACGTAATCCGCCAATAATAGCATCAATATTCTTGACCGCATCTTCACTATTCACCAAATCTTTAATATGATCTGCGACATTCTGAGTAGCCGGGGTCAAATCTGCCGCTGCTTGGAACTTATTTTGTCGTATTTGCGCTTGTGCACGCGCCGTACTTGCTGCATCTGCAAGGGCCGTCTGAACACCGTTATCTTTTCCTTGCATTATCGCTTTCCATCGCTCATAACGCAAAAGATTATCAGGATTTTCAAGCAACCCAGGATGCATTTGATGTCTTGTATTCCCTTCTTGAAGAGCTCTTCTGTCATCATCTGCGTTTTTAGCGTTTAGCGTTCTCTCAAAGAAACCTTTTGCATTATTATATTCAATCTCAGCACCACGTGCCAACTCAACCTTAAGATCATCTGCCGCGTCTGTATTAGCTTTATCTAGCGCAGCTATACGTTCATCATACGTCGCCCCACTTTTAATTGATGACGAAAAAACACCTTCTGAATTAAACAAATCACTTCTTATTCCAGCAATTGTCCTTCTATACGTCGCATCATGGTCACCAAAACCACTCTCTAAATTATGTTTATGCAATTGCGAAAACTGCGAATAACGCGTAGTAAGGGCCTGTCTATCATATCTTTTCTGTCCTCGTTTTGAAAGCCGTCCATCTGCATCATAATCCAAAGCATCACTCTTAGCTGTATATTTAGCCTTCATGTGCTGATTAATTGACTCTATTTCATTATCTCGGCTAGTCTTACGATAAGCCAAAAAATTCATTAATCTCGCCGATGGCGTCCTATTACGTTCAAGCCATCTAGCGCGCGTCAATTGCCTATGCGAGTCTGCCCAAGCCCTGTTGGTAGCAAGCGGTCCTGCCGCCAATGAATGAATCTTGGCATTGATATTGGCAAGGAAAGTTCCACTCATCTTCATGAGTGACCACGAGAAAAACAATGGGAAAATCTCTACCGCAATACCCAGCAGCAACCCAAATCCATCTTTAGCACTAGCGATGATTGCAAATCCTGCTAAGCTTGACGCCCCAAACAACAAAGAAAACATCGGATAGAATATCAACATCTTCTTGAGTAGTTCTTTCCACTTTTTGAACAAACCTTCTGTATTTGGCAATATATATGCCACAATCGCCAGCGGAGAAATCATAATGAGAAGCGCCACCACCGCCTGACGCAAAGCAATCGTAATTAAACCAGCCGCCACCGACACAAACGCCCCAAGTACCACCGGAATCAACATCCAAATTGCCCCACTCTCAAATGCAATCGCCCCCGCCCCAATCGCTAGGGCCGTTCCACCAGCCAACGAACTATACATCCCAGAATTCATCACCGCAACTTCGTCCGACACGTCACCAATTTCAATATTTACCGCATTAGTCGCAATCACATGCTCTTGCACTGCCGTAAACACACCCCGTAATCCATTCCCCACGATGTTCGACAAATCAACCGCAAACGTACAAATCAAAAAGCTTAGGTTCACCATAATCGCTGTCACAATCAGCTTCGGCAACGCCTTCTTTAAACCATAGTTCGATATGCCATACCCAGTAATCTGCGAATAAATCACCACCAAAAGGAATATAATAAACACAATATTCGTCAATCTCTGGCAATATCGCCATATCTCAAAAATCGGCGAACCATCTTCCGTTGATATCGGATCAATCTCTAATATTCCCTGGATTCTCTCATAAAGCCAGTCCACCGCTTCTGCAATTTTCCCAGTCGTTGGACAAACCCACCAACCAATCGAGCCTAAACTATCCTGACAACTATTTTCAATCTCCGTATAAGATAACGTCAATGCACCGTTATTAGATTTAGATGTTCCGCCACTTGTCTCACCATTATTAGTGGTTTCAGTATTACTTTGGCCCGAACCACCCGCCTGTTCAATTTTCTCTTGGACATTCTCATCAGTATTTACAGCATAAACCGATGACAAAGGTAAAGACAAAAGCCCAAATAAACTTAATATAACAGCAAAAAACCAACCAAAAACTCTTCTTCTTAGACCAATATTTGATTTCTTTTTTGCAATCATAATAATTTCCGCCTCCCTTTTTTAGGCGTGTGACTATTATATCACACATAAGCATTTTTGTCAATAATAATTACTCTATATTTTCGCTTTTGTCAACAAAATGTTAAAGCTAATTTTTGGATTAGCTTTTTGCAACGTTTTGTGATATTATATAAATAACTTAATTATGGAAAAACCAATGAAACATTTTCTTAAAACTCTCACAATGCCATTACTTATTGTGCCGATTTTATTAAGCTCATTTCTCATCACCGCTCCAGCATCAGCCAGATTGTTAGACTGCGAAGAATTAAGCGAAAAATTAACAATAAATGGCGCCTCTCCCGAAGAACGCGACACCTTTTTTAATGAATGTGTAGAAGAATCTCAAAGCACTACTAACCAAGGCCTAATTGGTGGTGACGCACCATCTTCAGCTAATGCATATTTTACAGGCAGTTGTAGGCCATTCCTTGGCATGGTTTCATGGGATTGTAATGTACAAGTCACAGATAGTCAAAGCCTAGGATCGGGCATCTGGATAATTGCCGCCAATATCGCTACTGATCTTTCAGTTATTGCCGCTTATCTAGTAGTTGGTTATATTATATATGGCGGTTATCTATATATCTTTTCTGTTGGCGAAGCCAACAAAGTAGCCACCGGCAAAAAAGCCATCCACCAAGCCTTACTCGGTCTAGCCATCGTAATCTCGGCAAACGTTATCCTAAATGGAATCCGCATTGGTCTCGGCGCCGCCAATCTTTCAGAAAATTGTATTAATGCTGGCACCTGTATTGAGCCTGGCGTCATGGTTACCAGTGCTCTTCAATGGGTCATTGGTATTGCCGGTGTTATTTCTGCCATCTTTGTCGTCATGGGCGGTACATCCTACATTATGTCCCGTGGCGAACCCGCCAAACTACAAACCGCCAAACAAACTATTCTCTACGCTTTGATTGGTCTCGCTATTGTTGCCCTAGCCGAACTCATTGTCACCTTTGCTTCTAGTATCATCAATAGTGCAAATGATGCAGCCATTATTAATCAAAATCTAATCTCAAAGGAGTACCATGAAAACTAAAATCATATCTATTCTATCAATTATTTTCTCATCACTTTTGACAGCCATTCCGGTTTTTGCAGAATGCTCAGCTGACGTTTGCAAAGGAAACTATCCCGAGAGTGTCAAAGCCGCTTGTGGATGCACATCATCCGGTAGCGATGCTCTTCCAACGGTTATCACTGCTATTCTTAATTCCATTATCGGCGTTGCTGGCCTTGTCGCAGTTATCTATATAATAATTGGTGGGATTAATTATATGACATCAGCTGGAGATACCAGCAAAGTTGAAAAAGCCAAAAAAACTATTCTTTACGCCGTCATCGGTCTAGTAATCTGTGTTCTCGCATTTGGCATTGTCAACTGGGCTATTTCGACCTTAAGCTAGTATGACCTATTGCATTTTTCTAATAATAGTTATAAAATATAATTAAATTAACAAAAGGACAAAGAATGAAAGAAATAATTACAAAGTTTGCAGAAGGCGTCGTCGTAGACAAGTTGCCAGAAGAAGTGGGCAGCCAAGGTAACACGCTAGTCAGCAATGTTACTGCAATCATCAACGCAGTAATTGGCGTACTAGGCTTAGTATGTGTTGTCGTCATGATTATCGGTGGCGTCAATTATATGACATCATCAGGTGACGCGGGCAAAGTTAAAAAAGCCAAAGACACCATCCTTTATGGTCTCATTGGCCTTGTCGTCTGCGTCCTTGCCTTTGCACTTGTCAACTTCGTCATCGTCAACATCCTTAGTGGAAACTAAAAAATACCCCTTTAAAAGGGGGTATTTTTTTATAACAATTAATTATTGGATCGCAATCTTTTTTGGTTGCTCAGTCTTTTCCTTTTCAAATGTGATAGTAAGAACACCGTCTTTTAGCTCTGCTTTGACACTATTCTCATCTTCACGTACCTGTACAGGAAGCGCAATTGTCCTTGAAAATTCGCCCCAATAGCATTCTTGAATATGCCACCTGGTCGTTTGTTCATCTTCCCCACCAGACAAAACACCGGATATCGTCAATATGTTATCAGAAATACTGACATCGAGATCGGACTTTGAGATGCCAGCGGTTCTAGCTTTTACTACTAACTTATCGGCGGTTTCGTAGACATCTACAGCAAGCTGTCCAGGAAAGTCGTCGGTATTTTCCCACTCATCTTCGACTGGTTCGCTGACTTCTTCCTGGGGTGTCTCTTCTAAGGCTTCAGTAGGTTCCTCGGTTTCGACCGGAGCGACAAGTTCATCGTCACTGCCTAGGAACGCCGCTGCGAGATCATCTTCCATCAGCAAATCGTCACTATTTGTACGAGCCATATTTCCTCCACTTATATTGTTATGCTTTATTATATATTAGTTCCATAGTAAAATCAAGAGAATCATGCCAAATATTGTAAAAACTACAACGTTCCCTGGACTCTTAGACCTTGTCGCGCCCCACTACTGTAGGGGTTGTGGGCATATTGGTGAGCCAATTTGTAATCGTTGTAAAAAATACATACTTAATTCAAATCCTAATCTTTGCCCAATTTGCAAAAAACCTAATCCAACTGGTATTTGTTCAAATTGCTCACTTCCACCCACTTACATTGTTGGCAAACGTACCGATTTATTAAATGCCATTATCCACGATTACAAGTATAATTCCGTTCGTGCACTTGCTCTGCCACTTGCCGAAATGCTAAATACAAGACTACCAGATTTAAACGGCAACGTCGTCATTGTTCCCTTACCGACTATTAGTAGGCACATCCGTTCCCGCGGGTTAGACCACACTTTTCTTTTAGCCAAAAAGCTTGCCAAACTCCACTCCAACTTCAAAGTAAGCAAACTTCTTCAACGTAATTCCAATACCGTCCAAGTTGGATCAGACCATAAAACTCGTATCACTCAAGCCAATAAAGCCTACAAAATTAATCCAAAAATAAATATCAAAAAAGACACCACCTACATTTTATTAGATGATGTCTATACTACTGGCGCTAGTCTAAAATCCGCCACCGAGATTCTAAAGAAAAACGGTGTCGATAAAATCGTTCTTGCTATTTTAGCCCTGAGTATTTTGGATTAAAAGCGACGTTTCGTTTGCCTTAGTTGGATTGTCAGACGAAGGCAAAGCTGAAATCACAAAGTTAACAATCGCAAACGCTAGAAATGCAATCACAAGGCCGATAATTGCATAAAGCACTGTATTCTTTGCATCAGTTACTTTCTTTGAATCACCACCCGAAAGCACGTACTTAATACCACCGATAATCAACATAATTACCGCAATAATACCGACGATATACAAAATCACATTCGTCACTTGCTTGAATACACCAGTATCGCCAAACAAATCCGCCGGACAGCCATCACATCTAGCTGCTTCAGCACCTTCCTGCAAAGTCAACGCTGAAACTGACCCAGCACCTAAAATAATAACAATCCCCACAATTAGTATTGGTAATAATAATTTAACAATCTTTTTCATAACTTATATTGTATCATATTTTACCAAAAAAGAAAATATATGATACAATTGATTAATACGGAGGGTTACCCAAGTGGTCGAAGGGGACTCATTGCTAACGAGTTAGTCTGGGGCAACCTGGAGCGAGGGTTCAAATCCCTCACCCTCCGCCAAAATAGTCCCTAGAAAGCTTGCTTTCTAGGGACTATTTTGAAGGAGTGGCCAGGGATTACGAAGTTTTTCCCTCACCCTCCGCCAATTTATGATATAATATCCTTATGGCAAAAAGATTAGATAATATTAGTTGGGAAGCAGAAGAATATATTGTACGTGATCACGACGCCTGGTGGTACCTAGGCTTGTTCGCTATCACTGCCGCTCTTTGTGTATTAGCATATTTCTTACAATGGTGGACGTTTTTAATTCTAGTTATTTTAAGCGCTATTACCATACTTGTCACTATTTT
>CAMYZY010000011.1 GCA_947304075.1 uncultured Candidatus Saccharibacteria bacterium | reverse complement strand
AAGCTATCGAAAATGAAGATTTTAGTATAAAGGGAAGTGTGAAAATAGAAGGAAAAATTATTGGAAAAGTGGATGTTCAATTAGCGGATACCGATCGTGGGTATGGTGGGTATTCTGCGACGGTATTCCTATTGAATGACGGAAGCTACGTCTTATTCGATGAATCGATGGTAGAATAGCTATTTAGGGAAAGATATGAATTAGCACTCTTGACACGAGAGTGCTAGTTTTATATAATAAGAATATTATGCAAGAAGAATTTAGTGAAATAATGAATCGATTGTCTGAGAATGCGCGTTTTGCGTTACAAAAATCAGATTACTTTAGTAAGAGATACAATAACGGCTATATGGGTACGGAACACTTGTTGCTTGGAATATTGTCGATGGATAATTCGACGGGTGCGAGACTACTTAGAGAAAACGGTGCAACGACGGATGAAGTCGAAAAGGCTTTGAACAAAGTTGCGGTAGAAGTACCTGGAAGTGATATGGCAATGATGTCATTATCAGAAGCAGTGATTCTGACTTTAAGAATGGCTCAAAATTTTACGCGTGAGCAGGGCCTGAATGTGATTGGCACGGAGCATATTTTGCACGCTTTGCTATCGCAGCCAAATTCCAGAGCATCGCTTATTCTAATTGGTCTAAAAGTTGATACGGAAAAAATTTTGGATGAAATAGAACAATTAGTAGAAGAACAAACAAAAGATGAAAAATTAAAGGCTGAAAAAGCTAAATATTTAAATAGAAAACAATTAAAGTTTTTGTCGCGCTATGGCAAAGATTTGACGGAAGAAGCGAAGCAAGGGCATCTCGATACGGTTATTGGGCGCGAAAGTGAAATTGAAAGAGTGGTGACGGTATTGTCACGTCGAACAAAATCTAATCCGGTGTTAATCGGTGAAGCTGGTGTGGGAAAGACTGCGATAGTAGAAGGGTTAGCGACGCGGATTGCCAATAATGAAGTCCCGGGGAACTTAATTGGTAAGCATATTTATCAAGTAGATCTTTCGTCTTTGGTGGCTGGCACGAAATTTCGGGGCGAATTTGAAGAGCGCATCAAAGGCGTGATTGATGAAGCGATTGGTGATGATTCGATACTATTATTTATTGATGAAATTCATTTGTTATGTGGGGCTGGTTCGGGTGAAGGTTCGATGGATGCGGCAAATATTTTGAAGCCAGCTTTGGCGCGAAATACGATTAATTTGATTGGTGCAACGACGCTTGATGAATATCGCAAAACCATTGAAAAAGACAAAGCGCTAAGCCGAAGATTTCAAACTGTGATGGTAGAAGAGCCGTCGGCGGCGGTGACGCTTAGAATTTTAAAAGGAATTAAAGGTCATTATGAAAAACATCATGGTGTGGTGATTCCGGATTCATTGCTTGAGACTGCCATTACGATGGGGCAGCGATATATTAATGATAGATTTATGCCCGATAAAGTAATTGATATTATTGATGAAGCATCGGCGATTTGCAAAGTTGCGGCAGATAAAAAAGGCGGTGGCAAATACAAGAAAATGAAGATTGAAAAATCTCAGCTTGAAAACAAAATCACCGAAGCGGCCGAAAAAGAAGATTACGAAAAAGCAGCGGAGTACAAAACTGAACTTGCCAGACTCGAAAAAGACATTAAAAAATTAGAAAAGTCGGGTGTAAAAGAAAATGTGAATCCGAAATTAACTGAAGAAAACTTGGCGACAGCAGTTTCGTTAAAAACTGGTATTCCAGTATCAAAAGTACATGGCTCGGAAATGAAGATGTTGCTGGGCCTAGAAGACGAACTAAAGAAGTCAGTAGTTGGACAGGACGAAGCGATTAGTGTGGTGGCGAAAGCGATTCGCCGTGGGCGTTCTGGTATTACGGATTCAAGAAGACCGATCGGTTCATTTCTGTTTATGGGCCCGACTGGTGTGGGTAAAACTGAACTTGCACGAGTGATAGCGAGAGAAGTATTTGGCGGTGAGAATGCATTGGTCAAAATTGACATGTCAGAATTTGGCGAAAAACATAATGTATCAAGATTAGTGGGGGCACCGGCTGGTTATATTGGCTATGATGATGGCGGTAAGTTGACAGAAGCCGTGCGTCGTAAACCATACTCGGTGGTTTTGTTTGATGAAATCGAAAAGGCGCATCCGGATGTATTTAATCTACTTTTGCAAATTTTGGAAGACGGGGTTTTAACGGACGGACAAGGCAATAAAATTAAATTCAATAATACGATTGTGATTCTTACTTCAAATCTCGGTTCGGCAGATATGTACCGAGAAAGTGAGTTAGGTTTCACTGCAAAAACCGCAAAGGACAAAAAAGCTTTGGCGGAAGAATATGAAGAAAACAAATCTTATGCGATGAAGGCTCTTAAAAAAGTAATGAGACCAGAACTTATTAATCGTTTGGATAATATTTTAGTATTTCATGCTCTAACTAAGAAAGACGTAGAAAAGATTTTTGATAATTTGATTAATGAATTAAAGCAAAGATTAGCGACAAAAGGCGTAGGATTAAAAGTTGATGAAAAAGCGAAGGAGTATTTGATAAAAGAAGGATATGATCCAAAAAATGGCGCAAGGCCGTTAAGGCGAAAGATTGAAGAAGATGTTGAATCGTTATTGTCGGAAGAATTGATCGCTGAACACTTAAAAAAAGGTGATATACCTACATTAAAATATGCTAATAAAAAGCTTAAATTAGTAAAGGAGTAAAATGAAAGATTATTTAGTACCTACTGTGGTAGAAGAAACTAATAAAGGTGAAAGAGCGTATGATATTTATTCACGTCTTTTAAATGATAGAATCATCTTTTTAGGCGAAGATGTTAATGCGCATACGGCCAATCTCGTGATTGCGCAGCTATTATATCTAGCGCATGAAGACAACAAAAAGCCAATTAAGCTTTACATTAATTCGCCTGGTGGTACAGTGTATGATGGCCTTGCGATTATTGATACGATGAATTATATTGAGCCAGATGTGGAGACAATCGGTATTGGATTGCAGGCCTCGATGGGTGCGATGCTTTTGTCTTCTGGTGCAAAGGGTAAAAGGTATTGTTTGCCAAATGCAAGAATTATGATTCATCAACCATCGTCTGGGACTGAAGGTAAAATTACGGATCAGGAAATAATGCTAAGAGAAGGAGTGTTTCTAAAAAAGCGATTAGCGGAAATATTTGCAGAAAACACTGGTAAAGATATAAAACAAGTTGAAAAGGACATGGACCGTGATCATTGGATGAGTGCGGAAGAAGCCAAGAAGTACGGTATTATCGACAAAATCATAAAATAGTTGAATCCTGCTTACGTTTATGATACTATAATATATATGAAATGGGTGAGACGAACAGATGTTCGTGGGGGTGGTTTGGTTCTTGTTTGTCGTTTTTTGATTGGTGCGGTTTTTTTTGTGGCACTTAGTTTTATTTCGGCAAAAAACGTTTCGGCCTGGAGTTATTCGGAGTGTCTTAGACTTAGTGGCGGTAGACAAAATATTGCATCGGTGCAATGGGCGTGTGCACAGCAAACTGTTGAAACCAGTGTAAATATATGTTCGCTTTGGGTGGGTGGCAATAACAGTGTCGACCCAACAATTTATGTAGATAGTGCGGTCGGTGTAGTGACGATTTATTATTACGGGATGTGTACTTTGGCGGAAAACACGACGAGCGATATTTGGATTTATAATGATAATGGTTCAATTGATGCGTCAAGGAATTTGAGAAGGGGGATTTGGGCTTATCCAAATAGTATCAGTACGCATCTAGATGTTGGTAGATTCGTAAATGGTGCGACGAGAACGGCAGGCGAAGGCGGTGATGTCTATACGCGAAATATTCAGGTTTGTCGTAAAAACGAATATGCGTATAGTTGCGATTCGTATACTGGCGCTTGTAGCTGTATGGATGAAACGGTAAGAGTGGTGGTGAGAAAACAATTTCATGGTAAGTCGATGGTGTCGTCTTCGAATAACGTTTGGAGCAACACAAATGGTGCTTCGGTAGGAGCAAACAATACATTCACGCAAGAAAATGGTAAAGTAACATATTATATTGATAATTGCGATCCGGTGAATGGTTGTACGGCAAAGTTTTGGCATTACTTAAGACGCCAAGGCAAAACTGGTAGTACTACATATACGATTAAAAGAACTTCAAACTATTCATCGATAAGCAGTGGGGTGGTGGTCAATAATGCTACGGAAACATTTGCGAGTGGGGAAATTGTAAAGGTGAGGGAAGAGACTTATGAAAACAAATTAAAGCCGGGACAAACGGTGTGTGAAACGATGACTTTTTCGACAAATGGTATTAACAATGAAAAAAGTTTGACGGTTTGTGCTTCGGCGCTTGGTGATGTGGTGCCGCCACCAGGTCCTGAGCCAGAGCCATATGAGCCTTCTGAAGATAAATCATATTTAAATATAAAAGTTAAAAATCAAAATGTTGAAAAATATGCGAGTTTTCAAAGTACAGTTTATGCTAAGCCGGGTGATATGTTAACTTATCAAAGTGTTTATAATCCACTTTTGCAATACACTTATAATTTGATTCCGGATAGACTAAGAATTGACGGTAGTACAGCTTTCCCGTCACTTGGTGTTAATTTAGAAAAGCTAGGTGATTTATATAATTTGAATCGGGGAAGCATTAATATGAGTTTAATGAATTGGCGAAATGCCTATTCGGTAAATAGTGAGAATTTTTCGAATAATATATTTAATCAGAATTATTCGTATAATGTCGGTAATACGGAGTCGCGTACGAATTCGAATGAACATACAGTGTCGGCATCGGAAGCTGGTCGCTCGTTAAATGAAATTGCTTGGACTAATTCAAATGAAGAAAACAAAACAACTCCAAGTGGGGTTAGTTTTGTAAAACAAAATATTGGCGGAACATACTATAGCGTGGCACAAGTTGCGACTTCGCAAATTAAAAAGATTGCTTCTGCTAAAATACCATATAATTATCAAACGGCGATTAGTATAGATTCGAGTAGCGAGACGGTGGGTGCTGGTGAAAATAGAACAATTAATGTTTCGGTGGACGTTTTGACTAAAACTAATAATGAGACGACGAATGGTAGTGAAACAGAAGCTTATGCGACAAAAATGCCAGGGGCAAGTGTGAGATTAATTGTTTATGCTCCGGGAGCAGGGACGACGCGAGATGGAGACAGTAATTTTGCAATGGGGGCTAGTGGTTTATGTGGAAGATATGTTTCGGCGTCGATATGTGGAGAGAAAACAGTAGTGGACGACAGGACATTTAATGCCGATGGTGATATGAATGGTAAGACCGGGGAAGGTGTGAAAAATGCACAATTTAATGTGCCAGATATTGATGCGGGTTCGGAAATCTGTGTTGCGGCAGCGGTTTATCCCGCAAATAGCGGTAGTGATACTAATTTGGACGTAAAAGGAAATGATAGGTGGAATATTTCTAATTCGAAATGCTTTAAAGTTGCAAAAAAACCAAGTTTGCAAATCTGGGGGAGTGGTATTTATTCGATGAAAGACTTAAAGACACCAACAAGTAAAAAGAATAATATTTATGGATATGTGAATTACGATGCGAGCTCAAATAATCAATTTTATATTTTTGGTTCGTGGGCAGAGTACGAAGTGATTGCGCTCGGGACAGTAACTGGATTTAGCAGTGGGGCGAGTACGGGATTTGCAAATAATAATGGTGGAGCCTTGTGGCCGAGCTATAATTATGACAACACGTATAATACCGGCTTGCTGGCTAATTATGGGCCGGGTGGAAGTTTGGAAACAAGCGTAAACTATTGTCTTAGGAGTGTTTTGACGTTTGCAAATGATGATTGTTCACGTGGGGTGGCAGGAATGCTGGGTGGTTCTAAAAGTGAAGAATCGAACGACGATAAAGCAAATATGATTGAAAAATTAAGAGCGGCCCGTGAAGGAGGTAGGGTGGTCTTTGAGAAGAAGACGGGCGATTATGTGATTAATGAGAATTTGATAGCCGAAAGTGGTACGACGAGAGTGATTGATGCGGAAGGCGTGGATGTAACGATTGATCAAGATATTCAATTCTTAGACAGTCGGACTTATGCGAATTTGAATGAAATCCCGAAACTAGTAATTTATGCTCAAAATATTAATATTAATTGTAGTGTTTCGCGAATTGATGCGGTTTTGATTGCAGATAAGAATATTGAAACTTGTTATAATTCAAGTGATGTTAATAGTAGAATGAATTCGAATCAATTAATAATTAATGGTTCTATTATTTCTGATACAATGTCGGCTAATCGGACTTACGGTGCAGCAAAAGGTGCAAATTCGATGATTCCGGCCGAGATTGTGAATTATGATGCGACGCTATATCTTTGGGGAGCGAATCGGGCTAGTGTAGCAGAATCTGGGCTCCTTATCACTACTTATCAGCACGAGCTTTCGCCAAGAGTATAAATAATTGTACTATCATTGCGTTTATGCTATTATATTATTATGGATGGTCAAAAAAATACATCAAATAATGTTGGGTTGATTACAGTTCTTGTTATCTTAGTGTTAGTGATTGTTGGTTTGGTTGTCGGGATTGTTTTAGTTAAAAATAATACTGGTGGTGGTGAAGAGCCACAGGAAGAAGAGGTTTGGACAGATTCGACTGAAATGACGGAAGAAGAAAAGATGAAGCATGATCAATTTATTGCGACTTATAATGAAATTGCAAAAAAAGCAGAAGAATTGTATAGCCATGAGTCGGTTTCGGCAGAAGAAATAATGAATCTATATACGCCAACGATTAAGGCTTATCTCGATAAAGGTGATTTTGCGGATGCACAAACTTTTATACTGCTTAGAAATGATAATTTGATTGAGCGGAATTATAAAAAAGAAGCATTAGATGCTCTAACGTCGATTGACTACAGTATATTCCCAGAAGTGATGCAAAATCGTTATTATAATAGAATTATTAAACTAGCCTCTGAGTTAAACGAGACGGATGTTGTAAATAAGTATCAGGTTTTGGCGGATAAAACTAAGGCGGCGGCCGAGGAAGCAAGTAAGGCGTCGGCGGAATGGGCGGAAAAAATGCAAATTCAAGAAACGGAAGAGGGGCAATGATGAAAAAATACATTTATTGCGGTTTATTAATTATACTTTCAGTGTTTTTCGTTGGGATTCTGAATGTGAGTGATACCTATGCGGATTCATATGTTAGATCTGCAACTGTAAGCTGGAAGCCTGGATACTCTTGGAGAGTAGATGGTGGATGGCATGCACAGTTTATTGTAAATCTAGTCTTTGGTGAGTCTTGTGGTGGGAAATGTCAGATACAAAGTACGCCGGAATATCAAGAATATTTTTGGTGTAATGATGGTGGCACCAATAAAGATGAATGGGGTGGCGATACCGCTTCAAATACGTCGGGTGGTGGCACTTCGACAGATATACGGACTACCCTAATAAATAGAGCGAGTAACCCAAGGACGTATGCTAATTTATTGGGATCAGAAAGTAATAAATATGATTTATACTATGTAGATATTATTCCACCAGAAAGTAATTGGCAGCCATTACGTGGGATAATTAGAAAGAGAAAATCATATACTTTGACGATTGAAACGAGTGCTGGGGCAAGTGTGAGTGTTGAGAGAAAAACGACATCGGCGGGAGTTGCTTTGGGTGGACTCTCAAGCGGTGCAGATATTTATACAGATGATAAGTTGAAGATTTGTGCGAATATTACGAATGGTTATACTCTCCAAGCTTATACTGTGCAGGAAGGTAGTAATAGCCCGGTGAATATTTCGCCGCTTGATAAATATTGCGTAGATTTAGATAGTGGGCAATACAAAGTAGTCAATGATACAAAGATAGTCTTAAGAGCGGTTAGAAACGAGTTTTATGGTAAGTCGATGGTATCGTCTTCGAATGATGTTTGGAGCAGTGCGAACGGTGTTTCGCTAGGTGCGAACGACACGTTTACGCAAAGTAGCGGTAAAGTCACGTATTATATTAATAATTGTGATCCGGTAAATGGCTGTACGGCAAAGTTCTGGCATTATTTGAAACGAGGTGGTAGTGGAAGTACATCTTACAAAATTACGCGGACATCAAATTATGCTTCGGTTGAATCAACGGAAGTGGTTGGTAGGACGACAGAATCATTTGGGAGTGGCGACACAGTAAAAGTGTTGGAAGAGTCGTTTGTGGGACTATTAAAACCTGGGCAAGTGGTTTGTGAAACGCTAACATTCACGGCAAACGCAGTAGATGGAGATAAGAGTTTGACTGTGTGTGCGTCGGCATTAGGCGATGCACAACCACCAGATCCAGATCCAGACACAAAAGAAGAGCCAGGATCACAACCAAGTGACAAAACATTCTTGAATATCAAAGTTAGGAACAGTAGCGTAGCGAAATACGCAGAATTTCAACGATCGGTTTATGCCAAGCCAGGTGATAATTTGGTGTACAGAAGTGTCTATAATCCGGTTTTGCAATACACTTATAATTTGATTCCTGAAAAAATGAAGATTGATAGCTATGAAACGATTTTCCCGATGGTTGGGAACAATGCTAACCACCTTGGTGAATTGTTTAATGCAAACAGAAATAATGTGTCGAATGATTTGAATAACTGGAACAATGCGTATGCAGTAAATAGCGAAAACTTTTCGATTTCGAGCGTCAATGATAACTATATATATAATAGTGGCGATAATGCGAGAAAATCTAATAGCAACGAACATACTGTGATGTCTTCGGAAGTTGGGAAATCTTTAAATGAAATCGCAAAGACTAATACGTTGAATGAAAATCAAACAACACCAAGTCAAGTGACCTTTACAAAATATGACGCTGATGGGACGGATTATAATTTGGCCAATGTAAAAACTGCCCAAATAAGTAGAGTGGCTTATGCAAAGGTGCCATATAATTATCGAACGGCGATAGACGTTACATCAGATGCGGAGACAGTAGGTGCTGGTGAAGATGGTAAGATTGACATTATAGTTGATGTGTTGACGAAGACAAATAGTGAGACTACTGGTGGAGATGCGAGTGAAGCTTATGCGACGAAAACACCAGGTACGACGATTAAATTAGTGGTTTACACTCCGGACGCAGGGACAAATAAAACTGGTGATGAAAACTTTGTAATGGATGGCGGTGGACTCTGTGCAAGGTATTATGGAGCTTCTCAATGTGCAGAAAAAAATGTTGCAACTGGTCGTGTGCTTAATAGTAATGGTGACTTAAATGGCAAAACTGGTGACGGTGTTAAAGGTGTAACCTTTAATGTGCCGGATCTTGATGCTGGGGCGGAGATTTGTGTAGCGGCGGCGGTTTATCCATCAAATAGCGGTAGTGATACCAACCTTGATACTTCTGGCAACGATCGTTGGAATGTTTCTAATTCGAAATGCTTTAAGATAATGAAGAAACCAAGTATACAAGTTTGGGGTGGAAGTATTTTCTCAAAAAAGAGTATTAAAACTCCAGTAAGTAAGAAAAATAATATTAGTGGATATGCGGCTTATGACATTAATTCAAAGAATAGATTCTTTGTATTTGGTTCGTGGGCGGAGCTCGATATAATTTCACTAGGTGCAGTGACTGGGCTTTCGAGTGGAGCTGGCGCTGGATTTGCGCACAATGATAATGGTGCTTTGTGGCCAAGTTATAATTATGACAATTCGTACAATTATGAAGCTCTTTCTAATTATGGTCCGGGAGGGAGTTTGGAAACGAGTGCGAATTACTGCCTAAGAAGTACTCTGACATTTGCAAACGACAAATGTTCACGTGGTGTAGCAGGTGCGCTAGGTGGTTCTGGAAGTAATGATTCTGAGAAGAATAAAAACGCTTTAATTAGTAGATTCACGGATAGCAATACTAGCAATATTGAATACCAGAAATACAATAGTGAACTAGTGATTACTGATAATATTACGGCAGGACAGGGTTCTACTAAAGTTATTGATGCGCAGGCGGTGGATGTAAAAATTGATCATGATATCGAATTCTTAAGCGGGCAAACTTATAAGAAAATAGAAGATATTCCGAAGCTAATCATTGTCGCGAAGAACATTATGATTAATTGTGGTGTTTCGCGCATTGATGCGGTGTTGATTGCGGAAAAGGAAGTGAAGACTTGTTATAATTCGAGCGATGTAAATAGTAGAATGAATTCGAATCAATTAATTATAAATGGTTCGATAATCGCTGATACAATGTCGGCCGATAGAACTTATGGTGCAGCGAAAGGTGCGAATTCGATTATTCCAGCTGAAATTGTGAATTATGATGCGACTTTGTATTTGTGGGGTGCAAATCGGGCTAGCGTAGCGGAGTCTGGTTCACTATCGACAGTTTATATCCACGAGATTGCGCCGAGATTCTAATAATTAGTGTGATACAATAGATTTATGAAGATTTTATGGACTGATGGTAGCGCTAGCCCAAATCCGGGGCCCGGGGGATTTAGCGTATTAGAAATTGATGGTGGGGATGCACATCCGGTGGTGCTTGGTTGCGAAAAAGACACCACTAATATTCGGATGGAAGGAATGGCGATGATAGCTGCAATAAATTATGCTGGCAAGGATGGTTGCGAAATATATTCGGATTCGGAATTTTGGATTAATGTTTTGACTAAATGGGCGGAAACGTGGAAGAAAAATGGGTGGACGAAAAAAACTGGCCAAATCAAAAACCTAGATATTGTGCAAGAATTGTATGAACTATATTTGGAAAATCCTGTGAAGCTGATTTGGGTGAAAGGGCACGAAGGTACGGAATATAACGAACTAGCGGACGAGTGGGCAAATAAAGCTAGAAAAGGCGAGAGTTTGTAGTAGTTTGTTAGAATTTCGTTTTTTTGTTTAGATAGTATGCTATAATAAGCTTATGCTAAGGTTATACAAAACAAATAGTAAAGCGTTTGTCTTTTTGTTTGGTTTTATTGGACTTATTTTTCTTTTTAGTTTAATTTTTTCTTCCTCTGTTTCTGCCGAAGATGTAGTAGATATCATTAATATCACCGTCCCAGTATCCTGTACTATTTCAGGAACTGGTATGAACACCCATAATGCAGAAATCACTAATGGCACCTATCAAGCTAATATAGGTACTACTACACTTCATGCTTTTTGCAATGATAGTAATGGCTTCGCCATCTACGCCACAGGTTATACTGGTGATGAAATAGGAGCGACTAATAGTAATAAATTAGTTGGTACTGCAGCCAGTAGCAATGCTACCATAGATACTGGTCTAGCTACATCTGCTGGTAATCCTGATGTATCCAACTGGGCTATGAAACTAGCTATAACTCAAGATAGTGGTGATACTTCTGGCTCTAATGCTTTTACTATAGATAATAGCTTCAATAACTATCATATAGTGCCGAATGAATACATTAAAGTAGCTCACAAGAACTCAGCCACTGATATGACGGCCGTAACTGGTGGTGTTAAACTCACTACTACTTATGCTGCCTATATAGCTAAAACCCAACCGGCGGATACTTATACTGGGAAAGTGATTTATACACTCGTGCATCCAGCAAGCGAAGTCCCAGCTCAGCCCCAACCGACCACCGCAGGCTATATCAATTATTACGCCAATTCAACCACGGCTGTAGGCACTATGGGTAGACAAGCCGCCGCCGATGGTAATACTGTTACATTATTTGCATCCAATTTCAGCCGCACTGGCTACGGTTTTGCTGGTTGGTCTGATGCCTATGACTATGCTACTAATCCTAATGCAAATTTCTATGGCCCAAATGAAGACATTACTGTACCAACTGGTACTACGGCAAACGGTCTTGCTCTCTATGCGGTATGGGTTCCAAGTGCTGGTATCTTCCAAAATAGTGCTAAGGTGGCAGAGCTTTGCGGCACTGGCGCCGGTAGTCTAACTGCCGCAGTATACAATAACGAAGGTGACTCCGATGAATCAACTTGGTCTATTACAGCAGGATTATCTAGCATCTCCGCTCTTACCGATACTCGTGACAACCAAACCTATGCTATCGCCAAACTCTCAGACGGTAAATGTTGGATGATAGAAAACTTAAGACTAGATAACACCGCTGAATTAACTATTGCAAATACCAATAATCCATTAAATGACGGTACTAATGTTACATTAAAGCATAACTACACTGAGACAACTACTTACAATACTCTCTCTGCAACGTCAAGTTCAATCTTTAATGCCGACACTGCACCAGACGGGTGGTGCACAATTAATAACAATAATTGGTGTTCTGACCAGTCTAGGCTCAGAACTGATAATACTTCTAATCGTGTAACATATGTTTCAACTGACACTATGTCCATCAGCGCTAATTTGTATTCCTATGGTAATTATTATAATTGGTATTCTGCTACTGCAGGACGTGGTACATACAGTATTGGTGCCAATGCTACTACTATTGGAGATTTATGTCCATTTGGTTGGCATTTGCCTACTGGTCACTCTATTTCTGCTGTTAGTTCAGGTGGGTTTGGTTTGCTTAGCAACAGTCTTGGTGGTTATAAAAATTCCAGTAATGTGGCACAGACCATGAATTCATCCACTGCCCCAACAGCAACAATTATGGATGAGAGACTTCGTCATTTTCCAAATAATTTTGTTAATTCTGGTTATATATATGGTAGCTCTCTTAGCTATCGTGGTTCAGGTGGTATTTATTGGTCATCTACTGCGAGCTCAAACAATGGCGTTTACCATTTTTATTTTGATGGTGTTTATGTTTATCCAGGCTCAAATAATGGCAATGGAAAGTATAGTGGGAGAGTTATTCGTTGCTTGGTGTCGTCTGGATCTTAGACTGGAGATAGTTTGTTTTGGGACTTGCAGAATACTATATAATATATGGTGAAATATAAACGCTATATTTGGGG
Source organism: uncultured Candidatus Saccharibacteria bacterium (assembly GCA_947304075.1). Classification (GTDB taxonomy): domain Bacteria; phylum Patescibacteriota; class Saccharimonadia; order Saccharimonadales; family Saccharimonadaceae; genus Nanosyncoccus. The sequence goes on along the minus strand of CAMYZY010000011.1, from coordinate 2,256 downwards.
TTTAGAGATTGTATAATATACGCTATATCTAGTGTATTACCGAACAAATGCCGAACATAATTATAAACAATCGATTCTTTGCTTTTACTATCCTAACTTAACTCAAGGCTAATGTGATATAATTTAGATATGAAATTATCTGAAGAATTGATTTATCGAGGCTTTCGGGCTGAATCTACGATTGAAAATCCAGAAGATTTGGACAATCGTGAGAATAAAAAGTTTTATTGGGGTGCAGATCCTTCGGCGGATTCTTTGACGATTGGTAATCTTGCTGCGATGATGATGTGCGCTTGTTTTGCAAGACATGGTTATCAGCCATATTTGCTGGTAGGTGGTGCGACAGGTCAGATTGGCGATCCAAAAGAAAATGGTGAGCGTGAACTTAAACCACTAGATGAAGTGGAACACAATAAACGGTGCATAAAAGCGCAAGTTGAACATGTGATTAATAATGCCACACTGGTAGATAATTACGATTGGTTTCGCGATATGAAGTATTTGGATTTTTTGCGGGAAGTTGGAAAGGCGTTTTCAATGACGCAACTTCTTGACAGGCAATTTGTCCAAAACCGAATTGGCGAAGGTGGCTCTGGGATAAGCTATGCTGAGTTTTCTTACACTTTGATTCAGGGATATGATTTTTTGCATCTTTATCGTAAATATGGTATAGATTTGCAACTTTGTGGTGCAGACCAATATGGTAATTGCACGAGCGGGATTCATTTGATTAAGCGATTGGAAAATGGAGTAGCGGATGTGTGGTCGACACCATTAGTGATTGACCCAGTGACGGGGCGTAAATTTGGCAAATCGGAAGGAAATGCAATTTGGCTAGCTGCGTCGGATAATGGTGGCGGAAACTATACTTCGATTTTTGACTTTTATCAGTTCTGGCTAAATCAGCCGGATGAATCGGTAGAATATTTGATAAAGATTTATACATTACTTGAAAAAGATGAAATTGAAGATATTTTGAAGAAACATTTTGAGAGTCCTGAGAAGAGAATTGCGCAAAGAGCTTTGGCGCGTGGTGCTACGGAAGTTGTGCATGGCAGGGAAGCGGCGGATGCAATTGAAAACTTGATTGGAGTTCTCTTTAATCGTGATACGGATTTTTCGGAATTTTCACAGGACGAAATATTGGAGTTTAGCAAATACTTACCAACCGAATCTAAAGGTGTAATGCTGGTGGATGCATTGGTAAATAATGGTTTAGCTGAGTCAAAAAAGAAGGCACGTGAGTTTATAGCGCAAGGTGCGATTACGATAAATGGCGTAAAGATTAGTGAAGATATACCGGTAGAACAGACGGCGATTATCAAAAAGGGTAAGAATAAGTTTTTGATTGTAAAATGAAGTATTTAGCGGTACTAGGGCGGCAACCAGAAATTTCAATTGCGGAACTTGAAGCGCAATTCCCAAATTCAAAGTTTTCACTGGACGGGTCCTGCCGGACCTTCTTCTCCCCCACTTCGCTTAAGCTCAGCGGGGGGCCCCCTCCAGGTCCGTCACCCGTCCATGTAGACTGTTTTGGTGGGGTGCTCAAGTTTGCTGTCGAACTTACTAAATCTCCGTTAGAGTATCTGGCGGGGTTGCCGGATGGGAAGATTACGATTGGTGTAAGTGATTACTCAAAGGGAGCGTCTAAAAAATCTGTAACCCTAGAAGCTTTGAAGCTTAAGAAAATTTTGGTAAGACACGGGCGAAGCGTACGAGTAGTAGAGAATAAGGACGCGATACTATCAACAGCGACATCTTTACATAATGGATTATCCGGTAAAAATGAACGTAAAGTTGAACTTATTAAGGTTAATAATGATTGGTATCGGGTAATTGGTGTACAAGATATTGATGCTTATGCGAAGCGCGATCAAGCGAGACCGGCGCGCGATGCAAAGGTCGGAATGTTGCCACCAAAGCTAGCGCAGGTCTTAATTAATCTGTGTGGTCCATTAAAACCAGGCTCAGTGGTACTAGATCCGTTTTGCGGTACTGGCGTCGTACTCCAAGAAGCACTTCTGATGGGTTACCACGCATATGGTACTGACATTAGCGAAAGAATGATTGAGTATACTGAAAGAAATTTGAAATGGTTATTTCGAGAGCATTGCGACCAACGGGGAGCTTGCGCAGCGAGCCCCGTAACGACGGGCGCGAGCGTCGCGCGCTCGAGAAACAAGCCATTCCAGATTTCAACTGGTGATGCAACTTCCTTCAAGTGGGAGCAGCCGATTGATGCGGTGGCAGGGGAAG
>CAMYZY010000010.1 GCA_947304075.1 uncultured Candidatus Saccharibacteria bacterium | reverse complement strand
GAACTCTCATCTCAAGTTTGGAAAACTTGCATACTAACCACTGTACTATACCCGCATGGGGTGGGATATCGGGATCGAACCGACGACCTTCTGGACCACAATCAGACGCTCTAACCATCTGAGCTAATCCCACCATGTTCGTAACAGTTCTATGTCACCATATCACATTATTAAGCCACGAAACACTACTATCATACACTATTCTACTCTAAAAATCAACCAACAAAACTATTTAGGCAAAAGCAAAAACGCCACCGTACCCGCCGCAGCACCCAAAATTATCGTAATTATAATCGTAATAATCAGGCCAGCATGCTTATCTTTATTCGGTTTAGCAATAATTGTAATCGGCCCTTCTTTTTCCTCTTTCGGAGCAATAATTTCCTTCTGATAAACATTACCAGACAATGGTCTCTTCGCAACTTTCTCCTGATTAATAAACGGACTTTTGGGCATCTTGTAAGTCTCAGCTGCCTTAGAAACTCGCTCTTCTTTAACAGACACCGCAGGCTCATTGTCGCGCTTGCTCTTTCTACCAATTAATCTCTTGGATTTCGCCACTTTCACAGGCTTTGCCACTTCTTTTTTCTCATTTAGCGGTCGCTTCTCTGTACTATTGCTCACAAATCTACTGTTTAAATCTTCAATCACCCCAAATTCTGGCTCATCATTAATCGAAAAATCATCCTTATTAATTCCAACTAAACCAGTTTTCTTGGTAGCGGTAATTACAGTAGGTTTTCTCGGCTGAACTTTTGGCTGAACTTTAGGCACAGAACGATAAACCCGTTCAGTTTCAACAGGCTTCTTCTCATTTACCGCCGCTTTTCGTGTCGGCACAAAATCCATGTATCGCTTGTTCATGACCTCACTCTCTTAGCAGTATCAATTATATCAATAAATTCACTCAAAATCAAACTCGCTCCACCAATCAGCAAACCATTGACACCCGGAACCGTGAGATACGCCCCTGCATTTGAAGGATTTACGCTCCCCCCAAACAAAATCGGCACCTCATCCGCTAATTTCGCTCCATAAATCTCGGTCAAATTCTTCTTGATTAGCTTTACTACTTCACTAATCTCATCTGGTGTGGCTAATTTTGACGCCTTTGTCGACGAAATCGCCCAAACCGGCTCATAAGCAATTATCACTTTGTCTAAATCATCATCAGATACATCTCGGAGTCCGCCCATCAGTTGATCACGAATTACATCAGACGTCTCTCCAAAAGCTCTCTCTGACTCCGTCTCACCAATACAAAGAATTGGGGTAATCCTGTTTCTCACTGCCGCTTCGACTTTTTTCGCTATCATCTTATCATCTTCCCTAAAAACGTACCGCCTTTCCGAATGGCCGATAATCGCATAGTCCACAATTCCCCTGAGCTGCGAAAAAGACACTTCCCCCGTAAAAGCCCCATAATCACGATAAAAACCATTCTGCGCCGCCAATTTCATCTTACGACGATCAACCTGCAAAGATAACGGCTGCAAAGCCAGTAGCGATGGTGCCACCACCACTTCAACGTCACGATAAGCCGGTAAATTTTTTAGTATTTTATGAAGATAAATCGAAGCTTCACCAACTGTAAAATTCAGCTTCCAGTTGCCCACAATATAAGTTTTCATGACCTTATTATAGCATGTTATAATGAAAGTATTATGAAAAAAGTTTTAGCATTTGATATAGACCAAACCCTAAATGTCGCCAAAACCCCAATTACAGACGACATTGCAAATTTATTAGTCCAGTGTCTGGACCACTTTGAAATTTGCCCTATTTCTGGACAAAAATTCGACCAATTCCTAATCCAAATCGTCGACCGCCTGCCGAATCCCACCGAAGAGCAACTTAGTCATCTACATCTATTCGTCGCTCAAGGCACTCAATACTATCGTCACGAAAACGGCGAATGGAAACAAGTCTACAATTACCCCTTAACCGACGAGCAAGTTGCCAAAATCACTAAAACCATCGAAACCGCCGCCAAAGAACTTGGCTTCTGGGAAGAAGACAAACTAAAACCCGGTGATGAAATTATCGAAAACCGTCTCTCTCAAGTGACCTTTTCTGCTCTCGGCCAGAAGGCTGGTACCGAAGAAAAATACGCCTGGGATCCCGACCACAAAAAACGCGAGCAAATCGTCGCCCGTTGTAAAGAAATTAGTCCCGAATTTGAATACGAAATCGGCGGCACTACGTCTATCAACGCCATCACTCCTGGTATGAACAAAGTTTTTGGCATGACTCATTTACTAGAAGAATTAAATGTCACCAAAGATGATATTCTCTATTTCGGCGACATGACTCAGCCTGGCGGCAATGATTATCCAGTGGTTGAAATGGGTATCGACACCATCACTGTCCGCAATCACGAAGACACCGCTTTTGCTCTCAGGGGCATTTTAGGAGTAATCGGATAGAACTAGAGATTTGAAGCATTTGAAATTGCCTGATTATGCTATAATAAAACCATGAACATCTTAATCGTGGGCAATATTTTAAACGATATTTATCTTAATCTTGATACCAGAAGCGAGCATTTAGAAACTGACAAAAACCACGTCAAATGGTTAAACATTAGTTTTGACGCCAGCGAACATCACTTTTTTAGCAAAAACGCTAGCCTAGGTGGCGCCGCTGTTACCCTTGAAGTCCTTACCAAACTAGGTCTTTACGCCAAAATCAATAATTCTAATCTTTCGTTCACCGATGATGGCCCTTCCGTGGATACCCAAACCATCGCCAGCCGTTTTATTCTTATCGCCGACGAAAACATCAGTTATATAGCTCCATCCACCTTTAAAACCACTAGTTTCATTGCTCCCAAAGACGATTACGACTATCTCTATATCGATCGCTCTGCCACCCTTAATCAAAAAACCGCTAGTAGTATTCTCTCTTATCTCGATAACTCGCCAAACACCAGACTGATTATCTACGTTCGTAATCCGCACGAATCATATCTTGGACCTTTGCTTTCGCGCGCCGAGCTAGTCTTTTGTGAAAATTTTTCGGCTATTTTTTCCGCGCCTTCATTCGACCAAACACCGCTGGGCAAAACCGCCATCACAAAGATAGTCGACATTTCCGAAGACCACATTTCCTTTGGCAAACTATCCGAAACAATCTCCGTTAATCGTATCGATATGCTGACTCACTTGTCCGCTTATTCAATTACATCGGCCACCATCTTAGGTGCCTTGATTCTAAATTTCTCCATGAAAGAAAGCCTCAAATTCGCCCGCATCAACGTCGAAAACTCCAGACTAGACGCTACACTCTATCTCGACCAAATTCGCAATCAATCCAAAGTTACAAGTTATAAAGACAATCTAGAACTAATCGCATCAAGCTTAGTCCTTGAACCAAAAGGCATTTTAGCCGCTGACGAATCCGGTGGTTCTATCCACAAAAAATTCGACCAACTAGCTATCGATGACACCTATCAAAACCGCCGTGATTACCGCAACATCTTTTTCACCACCCCAAATCTCAGCAATTACGTCAACGGTGTTATTCTTTTCGATGAAACCGCGCACCAACTAGCCGACAACGGCCAAAATTTTGTCGATTTTCTCATTTCCAAACGCATCATCCCGGGCATCAAAGTCGATCAAGGTCTCGAAAAGTTCGCCAATTCCGTCCCCAAACACCTAGTTCCAGATGAAAACTATAAGCCAGAAGAAACCTGGACCTTAGGTCTAGACGGCCTACAGAAACGACTCGCTAATTACTATCAAATGGGACTCCGTTTCGCCAAATGGCGCTCCGCCTTTGAAATCCGCTTAGACGAACAGGGCGATATTATTACCCCAACCACCACCGCCATCGAAACCAACTGCCAAATCCTTGCCGATTACGCTCACGCCTGTCAAAAAGCCGGCATCGTCCCTATTGTCGAACCTGAAGTCGTCTACGACGGCTACTACACCATCGAGCAAAATGCCGAAACTACCGCTAAAATCCTAGACTGTCTCTTTGATAAACTAGTAAAAGCCAATGTTAATCTCCGCGCCTGCATTCTTAAGGTCAATATGGTTTTAGCCGGCAAGCAAATGGAAACTCAGTCTACCCCATCAGAAATTGGCAAAATGACCGCCGAAACTCTCAAAAACCACGTCCCAGCAGATCTTGCAGGAGTTGTTTTCCTTTCCGGCGGACAAACTCCCGAACAAGCTACGGATAATCTTGCCGAAATCATCAAGAATGGCCCCTATGAGTGGCCTGTCACTTTCTCATTTGCCCGTGCCTTGCAGGATCCAGCTCTCTTTGCCTGGGCAGGTGACAACAAAAACACCGAAAAAGCCCGCCAAGCTTTTCTTGACAGGCTTATCGCTAATGCTTCCGCTCTTAATTCCAAGCAATAGTTTATTCAGCTTTTTGTTCTTCAGTCTCTTCTGCTGGTTTTTCGCCATTATCAGCTGGCACATCTGCCGCCTCAATTTCAGGTTCTTCAGCTTCCGCTTCACGCTTTTCAGCCTCAGCCGCTGGATCATACAGAGACGCCACCACTTGCTCAGGACTTAATTCCTTGTCAGCTAGTGTAACGCCTTCAGGTAATTTGATATCTGCAATTGTCAACTTATCATCAACATCCTTGAGAGCCGAAGCATCGAGAGTTAGCTCATTCGGCAAATCTGCCGGCTTAGCTTTCACATCAAGCTCTTCAATTGACTGAGTCATTGCAAAATGATAAATCTTTGAAGCTTCAGACTCTTCAAAGCCCACAATCACGACAGGTGTAGTAGCCTCGACCACATCCTTCGCCGAAATTGCTTGAAATTCAATATTGATAATCTTTCTAGACACTGGGTCGATATGGACATTCTTCACGATTGCCATCTGCTTTTTACCAGCTACATCTAGATCAATTGGTGAGTGATACCCAGCCTTCAAAAGCACCTTCTCTGTCGCCACATATTCTGATGACGTTAGAATTGGCTCCTTACCACCATAAACCACCGAAGGAATCAAACCACTTGCTCTCAATTCTTTTAATTTTTTTCCTGTAATTTCACGCTCTTTTACGCTCAGCTTATATTCAGCCATATGTTTTCCTTTCTAATTCGCATTATTATATCACATTTTCTTAACTTTTACCATAGCTGGCCTGAGTACATCAGATTCATAATAGTACCCTGGTCTCAAAGTTTCGCTAACTACTTCTTTTTCGCCATCACCTTCAACCATCACTGCATCATGTAAATCCGGATTAAATTCCACACCATTCTCCGAATTAATCCTAGTAAGACCCAGCTCTTTCATAGTTTTCTCAAATGATCCGCCAAGTGGTTTTAATTCATTGTAAGTCGTCACTGCTCTTTCAATATCGTCAAGTAGTGGCAAAATCTTCATAATTGTCGCATATTTTGCCGCCTGCGCAGTATTAGTTTTTTGAATCTCAACTTGTTTGCGATAATTCTCAAAATCCGCCCTTGTTCTCTGTAAATCATTTGTCAGTTCGGCTATTTTTTCCGCGCTTTCATCATGTTTTATTTCTTTTTTCATAATATTTCCTCCAACATATTACCAGTGTATCTCACCAGCGACATCACTTTTGAATAATTCTGGCGCGTCGGCCCCAGTACGCCAATATAGCTACTGTCCGAAAATGGCGAACGAAACTTAGAAATAATCAAAGATACTTCCGAATTTTTGCCAATCGGATTTTCCTGACCGATAAATATATTCAAAGGTTCCCCCGGCGCTGTTTCTCTCAGCCATGGCTCCAAATTATCCAGTAGTTTTGCCACCGCTCGTACCTTTCTAGTATCCAAAAACTCTGGTTGCGTAAACAGTTGCGAAATGCCAGACAAATATAGTTGCCCACCTATCGTGGCTAACCCCAAATTTCCCGTTAATTCCACCAATGAATCTACCGCTCTCCGAATCGCCACATCTGCTTGTGATTGAGATGATACTCTGACTTCAATCGCATGCGCACCTCTTTCATAAGTTTTATTTTCAAATTCTGGCTCTCTCGACATTTCATCCCCCCGCTCTAGTCCATTCACATAAAAACGGTATCCAGCATCTGTCGGCACACGCCCAGCCGAAGTATGTGGCTGTGCAATCAGCCCTAGCGACTCAAGTTTGGCCATCTCAGCCCGAATCGTTGCTGGTGAAACACCAAAAAGTTTCGCCATCGTCACACTCCCCACTGGTGAAGCTGTTTCTGCATATTCTTCTACGATTTGATAGAGAATTTCTTTTTGCCTAGCAGTAATTTCCATATCTATAATTATATAAAATTAGCACTAAAATGTAAAGAGTGCTAATTATGCTATAATGAAAGCATGGAAAACAAGTTATCAGCTATCAAAGAATGGCTCGACACCGGCTCAATCAATATTTTTGGTTTGCCAATGTCCGGCAAAGACACCCAAGGTATCAAACTCGCTGAATCGTTGGGTGCAAAATTTCTCTCATCTGGCATGATCATTCGTGCCATGGAAAAACAAACCGCAAACAATTATTCTGCTAGCGGTTCGCTCATCCCTACCAATGTCTTTTACGAGTGGGTTTTACCTTATTTCGAACGTCGCGATTTATTTAAATATCCTTTAGTTCTCTCATCCATCGGCAGATGGCAAGGTGAAGAAGACCAAGTTATGTCAATCGCACGTGGTGCTGGCCACGAAATCAAAGCTGTCATCCTATTAAATGTATCCGAAGAAGATGTCAAAACTCGTTTTGAAGCCGCCAAGAAACTAAATGATCGCGGCGAACGCCAAGACGATCAAGATTTAGCAGTATTCCAAACCCGTTTAACCGAATTTCGTGAAAAAACTCTCCCAGTCATTCAACATTACAAAGTACTCGGTCTTTTAATTGAAGTAAATGGCAATCAATCCCGCGAAGATGTTTTTAACGAGATCGTCGAAAAACTTTATCAAAAAGCTTCTTTATCTCATTCCTAAATTCATATACAAGTACAACCAAACCGATAGCAAGAACCCCAATTACCGCATAAAGCGCCACGAATGTCGATTTTGTTTCATATTTTTCTGGAGTTATCTTATACGTAGCCCCGTCATTGCTAACTATTTTCCTACATCTTCCAGTCTCCGGATTTAAATAATACCCTTCTTTGCAAGTTTTCTCCTTGCTCTTCTCAACTTTTTTGCACCTTCCGGTTAATATATTTAAATACTGGCCTTCCGGACAAATCTTCTCCGTCACTGTTGCGACCTTCACACAATTACCAGTTTCCTTATTAATCACCTTACCTTCTTCGCAAGTTTTAAACTCCTGATAATTATTTGGCTCATTTGGTGTCGGCGCATAAGTCGTTTTCCAAATCTCATTCCCACCTTTATCATATCCAATTAGTGCATAGGCCGTACCCTTTCTTTGCCCATTTGGATAAAACAAAGTATCTAGTTTCGTGCCATCAATATCATATAGTTCAATCGTATTTCCACTCGTTGGATTTTTCGTTAAACTAAACTCGCTGGGATAATACGCTTTATAACTATCTGCTTTTAAAACACCCTGTAGAGCATAATTCTTATTCTTATATCGTATTTTGCAACCATCCAGTAGTATCTGCTCAGCCGTCATATTATGAATTTCAACAAACTGCTCGTCTCTCGAATTCTCATAATAACTAAGCACTTCCGAAAATTCCAAACCCACACATTGAACCGCAACCTTGCCATATCCTTCTTCGTCTTCAACTTTTTCAACATAGTAACTATCGGCGTTATAAATAGGCTCATAGCTCTCCAAATGTTCAAACACCCCTGTCTCACTATTTCTCACCAAACTAGTCGGATGCGCAGATTTAAACTCGCTATAGCACTCATCTTTACCAGTCCAACATACACTATCAATTATTTCTTCCCCAATTCTCAAATCTATGCCAGCTTTAAACGCTAAGGTTTTCGTATAAGTCAAGGCGGCTAGCTCACTTTCTGGTGAGCTAGCCAAGCGAAGGAGGATTGACTCGCCAGTTATCCAACTGTTCTCGGGAAATTCCACCAAAACGGAGTAATTCCCGCTTGAATTAGTATAGCCTACAGTGGCCCCAGCGAGCGAAATCTTTTGGTCGGAGTTTTTTCTGGCAATTTCTATCATCTCTCCGACATTCCCCACACCGTCAACACTATATCCTGGATTAATTGCCTTAATGTAAAGTTCCGGCAAATTATTTTCCAACTGGTCAGTGTTTTCTTCTGCCTTTACCTCGGACATTCCCACAAAACTCATTAGGATAGTCATCACGACAATCAATAAAAATTTTTTCATGACGCCAAGCTAACACGGCCAATCTAGAAAATCAACCCCCTTCATGCTATAATTTATGCATGAGCGTTTTCATCCCTTTAGCGATCTTAGCATTAGCGATTTTGATCATGACTTTTTTGAACCTAACGCCAGGCGTTTATGCTTTATTTTGTCATTATTGTTATGGTAAGTTCGACAAAAAGAAAACTCAAGACTTTTCATTCTTCTTTATTTTAGGTGCCGAAATCGTCGCTTCCTGTCTTTTTTTGTCAACTTATTTATTGGTAGCCATCGTAATTGCTGATTTTTCTCGTGACGTGATAAATTATATCGCTTGGGTTTTAGTTGGTTTGTTTATCGCACTCGCTATTGCTAGTTTATTCTTTTATTTCCGCCGTGGTGACGGTACCAGATTATTCATCCCTCGCAAAATTGCCGCTTGCTACAATGCTCACGCCAAAAATGCTAAAACTCGCTCCGACGCCTTTTGTCTTGGCGCTCTTTCCGGAATTCCAGAACTCTTATTTACACTGCCGCTTTACATCGTCACTTCGGGCGAAATCCTAAAAATGAGTAGTTCTCATCCCGGCAGTTCTCTTCTCACTATATTATATATAGTAATTCCCATTATTCCCCTTTTCATCATGAGATTTAATTACCATCACGGCCATAATCTTGCCGATATCGAACGTTCTCGCGTCCGCGACAAAATCTTTACTCGTGCTATCATGTGTGTCAGTTATTTATTAATCGCAATTATCATAATATGTTTTAGGGTTTAACATGGAACAACTATTCGACGAAAAAGCTATAAGAAAAGAGCTAAAGATTGACGCAAAAGGCATCGGTATTCCAAGTGGTGCAGCTGAAATTTTTATCGACAAAACTCTTTCCGCCACCAAGCAAAAACTAAAGTCAAAAAAAATCATCACAAGTCAAGATTTAGAAAGGATTATCACGACAGAACTAAAAAAATACAACGCCGATTTTGCTTATGTTTATGAAAATCGTGATAAAATAATATAAGAATGGGAAAGAAATACGACTTTGAATATATGATAATAGGTAGTGGCCCAGCAGGAACAGCTGCAGCCCTAACTTTATCCAAATCCAAAAAACGCATAGCAATCGTTGAAAACCATTTCCTAGGTGGCTCAAATATTAACACTAGAGACGTGCCATATTCCATAGCGTTAAACTATTCCCATCTTTATCAACAGGCCATTTCGGCACCAGAGTTCCGCAACCAAGATTTAACCGCCAGTTTTCCAAACGCTGTTGCACATCAACTAAAAACCGTCATTGATATTAGTGATACCAATAAAGCCACTCTCAAAAAAGCTGGCATCGTTTCCTTAGAAGGTAACGCCCATTTTCTCGATAATCATACCATCGCCCTAGGCGACAAGAAATTCACTTCATCAGAATTCATTCTAGCTACTGGCTCCACTCTAAAAAATGGCGAAATCGCCGGCACTGAATCAGTCAATTATCTTACTCCCGAAACTGCTCTCAAAGTTCGCCGCACACCCAAAGCTACTCTCGTAGTCGGTGGTGGACCAACCGGATGCGAAATCGCTCAGTACTTTGCCGAATTGGGTGCCAAAGTTCTCATCATGGAGACCGCCGAACGCCTTCTCCCCCGTGAAGACAAAGAAGTTGGAGAGACCATCAGTAATTATCTAAAAAAAGAACTCGGCGTCATGGTTTTGCCAAACTGCAAAGTCGTTGCCTTAAAACAAGATTCTACCAGCAAACAAGTAATATTCCATAATGCACACGACGAAAAACTAGTTCGAGTTGATTGCGTAATCCTAGCAACCGGCAGCCAACCAATCCTTGACTACGGCCTAGAAAATGCCGGCGTAAAATACAAAAACACCGGAATTCTTGTCGACAAAAACTACCACACATCTGCCAAAAACATTTATGCCGTTGGCGATTGCATAGGCGGTGATTCATCTACCGAACGCGCCGAATACGAAGGTACTCTTCTAGCTTCCAATCTCCTAAATCGAGCCAAGAGTTTACCAAATTACAACGGATTTGCCAGAATCGTTAACACTTTCCCACAAATCGCCGTAGTTGGTTTAAACGAAGACGACTTATTAAAACGCGATCGTAAGTATAAAAAAATCATCGTCCCAGTTAGAGATTCAATCGTCTCGGCTATTGATGGCAACTCATACGGTTTCATCAAACTCATCGCCGATAAAACCAATCACCTTATTGGCGCCACCATTGTAGCTCCAAACGCTCACCTAATCATCAGCGAATTATCTCTTGCTATTCGTCATGGTGTTAATCTGCTAGAAATTGCCAGCACCCCACACATCGCCAATAGTTATAATTCACTCATCAAACTTGCCGCCAAACAGTTATACGAAAAAAAGAAATAGTCACCAAAAAACCACCAACCGGTGGTTATTTTTTCGTCTTGGTGGCGGGGGTTGGATTTGAACCAACGACCTTTTGGTTATGAGCCAAACGAGCTACCAGGCTGCTCTACCCCGCGATATCTGTATTATTATATCTCACCAAAACGTTTCTGTCAAATTCTAAAGAGTTAACACCCCTTTTCTGGGAAATTCCACTCACAAGTAACAGTTAAATCTTTTTTAAGTAACGAACCATCGCCATCACCTAGCAATTGAATAGCATAGAGTGGATACGGGAAAGAAGTATCTCCAGATTCTAATCTCGTTTCAACTCGTCTGTATAAATCATTCGCTCTACCGGTCGAATCTACACTAATTTGCATCTCTTGAAGTTCTGCCTGATTAGTTTCTATAACCTCTTCGGTTCCATCATCTGCTATCACAATCTTTTCGTTACAGTATCCGTCACACAAGAACTCCATAGTAAAATCAGTGCTTGGACGCCCATATGGCAGCGAAACCACAAATAGGAACGTGTCGTCATTTCTTGTACCACCCACTGGCTTTGGTAGCATCAAAGTCGCCGAACAGGCATATGGGCCAGTCGTTTTATCCGAACAATAAACCAAATTTGGTAAATTCTTCGAAGTTTTATCATTTGATTTTACAAAGTAACTTGCCGCCACTACGTTCTCAGTTCCATTATAAGCACCATTAAATGTCGCACCGCTTGAAGAAGCATTCGCCTCACTGTTAGTTGGCACCAAATATACAGTACCTCTGTTTGTAGTATCACCAACACTCACATCAAAATCATTGAAATTAAAGGTCCCCGCTGTTTGTACAAGCTGCAAAGCCAAAGTCGGCGGCGTTGAAGCTCTATGCTGAATCAAACTTGGAAACACCACACTTGATGTTTCTGTAGAAAAGTTTGTAAATTCGTACTTCTCTCCATAAACGCCACTATTTACATCCGAATACCAACTCAGTTTTACAGCATTAATCCTATCCGCTTCAACATCATCTAGTTTTACTTTAATTAGTCGTGCCCTATTGCTACTTGACAGAGTTGAACGATAATCTTCTAACACCGTATCCATCTTGACACAAGTGTATGCCTGCATCATGTTATTTGCCACATTTGTTTCTTGGATTGATACTTCACCCACTTCATACTTTCCTACTCTCCCCAAAATATGTGAAACCATGTCGCAATCCGGATGATTCATCCAATACACTATATCTTGGCACGTAATCTCTGGACTCGTCGTCAAGCTATCATCATAAACCTGATTATTTTTTATACAATTCTGATAATTATAAAAAGCGACCTTTGCATCTTCAACACCAGCTAGCGCCGAATCATAAGCCGACTGTGACAAATCATCATTAAGTGTACGCGTAATTTCAGAAATAATAATAGCGGCAAAACTTGATGCGATAATTACTAATATTAACGTTGAGAAAGCCACAATATAAAATGATGCAGCTCCTTTTTTAAATGATATTTTATTCTTTCTATTCAAATTATTCTCCAGTATCCTGTACGGCAACATTAAACTTATTAATAGCACAATAATCAAAATTCTCAATCGTATATTCATCAGGTGTCGCACAAAAATTCCCTGATGCTTTAATATTAATCCCGCCTTGAATCGTACCTAGTATAAATGACATCGAATAAAACAACGCATTATTAGCATTATTGTAGGCCGGAGCCGATGCTGTCATATCATATAACACTAAATTGTTATTATTATCCGCAGAAAGCAGTTCCGTAATGTCTTCAAAAATCGATTCAAACTTCTCGCCACTAATATCAAAAGTGCTATCGCCATTATTAATAGTCGAACTCACGCTAAGATTACTCGTATTTCTCACGCGATAGTTCCCGCCCTCTGTATAGTTCGTAGCAGTAATACAAATAGCCCTAGCATTGTCCGGCACTTTGAGAAGCCTGAATCCGCTCATCGTAATCTCGTCGCCAGTTCCACCTTTTTTATACCTTAAGCTCGCCGGCTCTACTTCTTCTACAGTATATCCTTCGTCAAAGAAATATCCAGAATTCCAAACATAAGAATAAGAACCCGTGCAAAACGCCCCAAATACCGGCACATTATTCATTTCTTTCTGGCTAGACGTACCAGCACCTATCGTCACCGTTGCAAGTCTCATCACCGATACAAAATTACGCGCTCCATCGTCCATACACTGATTATATAAATCACTCGTCAGGCCTTGATCTCTATAAAGTTTCGCACATTCGCTCGTTACGGCCTTCGACGGAGAATTCTGAATTGCCGCTCTGAAATCATCCGCAAGATCCATACCAGTAGTATTAATTTGATTTAAAATGATTCCCCTTCGATATGAAGCAATCGTATTTGTAATGATGAGAGTAATAGTAATTGAAAGGATTGCAATAAACACAATCGACAAAGAAAGTTCAATCAAAGTGAACCCCCTTTTCGTCTGCAATTGCCCTGTCAGCTTTTTTTTCATCGCACACATTTGCTTTCATCTTCTGGTATTAATTCAACTCCTGAAGCATTTCTTGTGCCACTTGCAAGTCTGATATTTCTTCTCAACACGCCCTCATCGCCATTCGGATTAATACAGAAGTTCACTTCTTTCCTTTCAAAGTGCGGCTCATGCGTTTCGTTCAACAATCCCGAATTTTCCAAAATATTATAATCTGATTCACCATAAATCGAAGTATTAATCGTATGTATCAATTGATTAACTTCAATTGTCTCTCCTTCTACAGCATAAGTGTACATCATGCCAGTAGATGGATTTCGAATTATTAGTATTGCACCTACAAAATTTTCATAATTATCTGCAAATTGCACAGATGCCGACCATTTCGGCGTATAACTTTGTACGATTCCAGCCGGAACCACTTTTCCTTCATTGCTGTCGTAGTAAATCACATCCGCATTCAAATCAATTAATGACTGCAAAACACCGCTTGAACTCGTCTCACCAATATCCCCAATTATGCTATAAGTAAAAATCGTATTACGGGAATTTTCGACTTCCGTCTCACCGTCTTGCTTGTATTGTTGCCCAAACGTAATTAACTTACCATAGATAGCTTTTTCGCTCCGTCCCCCGCTCAAACTTTGAACGTTCGAAACATTATTATATGATCCCCGCAAAAACTCCATAAAGTTTTGTACTGAATCGTTAAATCGCTGTTGGAATATTGAATTTTGCACCCCAACAGTTACGCCTATAAATAGCAGCCCAGTCACCGCTAAAAATAAAGCTACTTCAATTAATGTAAAGCCCTTCTTGATAGTTCTCATAATAACATTATACCATAAACATTTTAAATTAATAGTTTGGAAATAAATACATCATCCATTTCTCAAAATTTGAATACGTTCTTTCTGATGCTTCTTCGTTTTTTGCAATATGCTTATTTTTTGCTTTTTCAGTATTATCTGGCAACACTACCATTTTTTCACCCGCCAGCTGTTTATCCAAAAACTTTCTCGCCAAAAGCTCTTGATACTCATCCGATTTATAATAATCATTCTCGAGCTGCTCCTTCTCAACTTGTATCGAGAGCAACTCCAATTGTCGTTTTTCTGTCCCAAGCTTTTCCGATAATTCCCAGTTTCTCGTCATCGCCATAATCGATTGATACGTCAAGGTTAGACACAGCACAATCGCAGCAATCAAAAACACATTCTCAAGATTCAAATAATCATGACGCAACTTATAAATCAGTCTCCTGATTTTCGTTTTTATTCCGCTCATGTCTACATTATATCATTAATCAAAATCTAATCTAAATATGATATAATATGGTAACTGGGGGTATAGCTCAGTTGGTCAGAGCATGCGTCTTATACACGCAGTGTCCTTGGTTCGAGTCCAAGTACCCCCACCATAGAAATCAAAAAGGCCTTTAGGTCTTTTTTTGATTTCTATAATAGGTACTTGGACGAGAACCATAGGTTCGCCCTTTCAAGGAAACGAGAAAATAAGAAGAGCTTACTCTTCTTATTTCGAGTGACGCAGAAAGGAAGACTTTTGCATTAGCAAAAGTCTAGTCCAAGTACCCCCACCACAACGTGTTTAAATCGGCAAAAATGGCCGATTTTTTAGTAGTAAATGTCTGTTAAGTACCTTGTTGGTTTTAGGGTACTATTTTGTATCAATTTTGCACAAAAAATGGGGTAAAAACTGCAGTTTATACCCCAATCAAATCGTCTGTTAAGACCCTAAACAAACAGCTCTTATAACAAAGTACCTACAAACTAAATATAGAGGTACTTTTCTGATACTACTTACGTAGTTTTACAGCATTGATTCATCGAAACCAACAAAACTACCGTCATTTAATACAAACATAGTTTGCCGATAGCCACCACCTTGTGGCAAAACTGTAACATTTGCGTCAACAGTGTTGACAACATATCCATCTATGTTTAAAATCTTCCTTACATCGAAGTCATTATTACCTAAAACATCCTCAAGCGAAAAATACTTGACAGTACCATCTTCCATAATGAACCCAACATTAAAGAAAGAATAATCTTGCCCTTCACCAAACTCAACAATTTTATATATCTTCTTATCTATGCCAGTTATCTCACATCTTCTTCCACCCACAGCTTCTCCGTAAGCTATTCCAGTATCGGTCTTAATTCCCACTCTGCAGTCAGTTATATCGCCATCAACTATTGCTATACTTAAAACAGAGTTCGTGGGAAAATAAGTTGAAGATTGAAAATAAGTAGTATAAACTCTATTTGGATCTTGGGAAGCTAAAATCTGATTTTGATATCCGACCAAAGAGTCGCTAATTGTTATAGTGGTTCCGTTGTTTGTCGTAGTTTCAATTTCGGGAGTTTCAATAGTGGTAATTGTACCATCATCTTTTTTGATTTGAACCTCTAAATCAGAAATCTGACTATCTTTTTGTGCGCTTTGTATCATGCCATAAATGCCAAACCCAATACCACAAATCGCCACGATGCACGCGATTACCGTAGCAATTTTTAGGCCATTTCCACTTTTTTGTTTATTTTCTACCATTGGTGCTACTGGTACACCAGTATCTGAATTTTGCTCCATTGAATTCCTTTCTATAATACTTATGCTTCTATTATAGCATGATTCAGTTTTTCTAGGATATCATCTTTGTAGATTGTTAATGCCTGCCTAATTCGCCCCACCATGAAAATGAAAATAAGGTCGAAGACCTTTTTTTATTATCATTATCAG
>CAMYZY010000009.1 GCA_947304075.1 uncultured Candidatus Saccharibacteria bacterium | reverse complement strand
GAGTAGTAAGCTGTGCCGTATTATCTAGACGAAGGTTCTCAATCATCCAACAATTGCCATCGGCAAGTTTGGCGATGGCGTAGGTCTGATTGTCGCGTGTATCAGTAAAGGCAGAGATGGAAGCTAGAGTTCTAGTGCCATTCACGGAAGCTGCGGTGAGACCATTACAAACGGTAGTTGTTTTACTAGGATCTTGGAAAATGCCAGCAGATGGTATCCAGACTGCATAGAGTGAAAGACCTGGGTTGGAACCAGTGTAGTCGCCAGCAGTAAAGCTAATTGTCTCATTTGGGCCATAGAAATGAGCATTGGCGTTAGTTTCGTAATCATAAGCATCGCTCCAGCCAGCAAAACCATAACCAGTTCGACTAAAGTTGGAAGCGAAGAGCTTAGCCGTAGTAGCTGAAGCAGAAACTGTCTGACAGCCCATCGTGCCGTCTGCTGTATTTGCGTTAGCATAGTAACAGATTTTACCAGAGGCGGTGGTCTGAGACTGGGCTGGTGTTTCACTCGCCGGATGCACGAGCGTATATTTCACCTTCCCCACATATGTCCCCGACTTTTGTACCGGACTAATATAGGCCGCATAGGTCGTCGTCACACTCGCACCTTCTACCGAAGCAATATTATCATTATTCACATCGGTACCCGAATTTCTGTAAGCTACCCTGGCATACTCACTCGGCACTGCCGCCCAATTACTATAATCCACATCGCCAGCCTGTTTCTCTGAATCACCCGTACTACCCGCGATAATCGGCGTATAAGTACCAGAAGTCACTCCGATTTTCATCGCCCAGTTAGAAGTACCACCGCTAAAAGTCGTACCTGTCAAAATATCATCTGTCTGACCGAGAGTATTGTCACGAAGATAAGTATTACCAATTGTATCATCACTATACCCTACCGCATAAATCGAAAAACCATTATTGTCATTACAATAAGCTTTCAAAGTCGTGAGCCCAATTCCATCTGGATAATACCCACTACCACGCGAATCAATACCAGCAGGAATCTCAGCTGTATGCGCCGAAGAAGTATTACCTACCAGCGAACAAGCCGTTGGCACCGTAATAGTTGCAACCGAAACAGCTATATCATCATCTGCCTTTACAGCCGGTGTAAAAAGCATCAAACCTGCCAGTATCACACCAAAACAACCGGCCATTAATATATATTTCTTCATGCTAAGACTCTCCATATAAGAATATTATACCACAAGCACCATAAAAACAATATAATTATTTCAAAAAACCATATATTTTTGCCCACTGTTCTAATTTGACATCACCCGGCCTGGCATCCTGTGATATCCCGCACGCATCAAAACATCTCAACAAATCTTCTTTCGTTTTTAAACCTGCCAAATTGTGTACCAATTTCTTTCTGGGTGCTTTAAATCCAATTTGTATTAAATCTAACACATTTTCGCTCACCATTGGTTTTTTATACGGCTCCACGACAATCACCTGCGAATCCACTTTTGGCGGTGGCGTGAATTCTTCACGTTTTACGACCAATCCCGCTGAAACCCTTGCATAGTTTTTAACAAAAAGTGACAGCAATGCTTCATTCTTATCAACGATTCTCTCCGCTACTTCTTTTTGTATTAACAGTACAATACGTTTTGGTTTACGTTCCAAAGTTAATAATTTCCGAATAATCGGACTAGTGATATAGTATGGTATATTTCCCGCCACCACATACTCACCATTAATATTCTCAAAATCATATTTCAAGATATCTTCATTTACTACCGTCAAATCCTTACCCGGAAATGAACCTGGTAACTTTCGCGCTAGTTCAGCATCAAATTCCACCGCAATCACCCGTTCAAATCGTTTTAAAAGCGAAGAAGTTAAATACCCTAGTCCTGGTCCAATCTCCACGCAAAGAGAAATTTTATCGGAACTTTCATCCGCGCTTTGATTTTCGATATTTTTCACCGTATAATCTGCAATTTCTTCCAAAATCACTCGATTATTTAGCCAATTCTGTCCTAATTCCTTTTTATTTTTCACTCTAACTCCACTGCAAATCTATCTACCGTCCCTTATTGTCCAATCCGTTGCAAGATCAAACTGTTCAGAATTACTCTCCGCAAATGTTCCTGTATCATAAACCTTACCCGGACCTAGCGATGTCTCCACGATCGAACACCTAGGATACTTACCAAGGTGTGCTGCTACTAAGACATAGCCATCTGCATCCACTTTGACACCATCTGCCCGTACTGAATAAGATGCTGGCACGCCGCAAACACCTGACACCAGCGACATTACACCTGACATTGGTAAGTCATAATATGTCTCTTTACGCTCCAACGTCACGCCATTGACAGTCGTAGTATATCTATTAACACCCTTTGATGCCGTCAAAGGGTTCATTTCAATTCTATTTGCACCTACCGAAACTACTCTAGCCACTGGCGCTTTCACTATTTCTTCGTTCACCTTCTCTCGAGACACTTCCACTCCGTCTACATATAACACATTGTAATAAACCTTCTTAAGCCCCACTTCACCAAGCTGTTGCACCTCTTGGGTCCCTGGAGCTAAATTATAATTTTTCACCATCTCGTCACCAAAAGGAATTTCTTCTTCCACCGTAATAGTTCTACCACCATTACGCTTAACACTATAAACACTCGCTACACCAGTTTCAAGAAAATTTACATTAGGCACCAAATTAACTTCGTCGCTATCATATACGGTTAATCCAGCTTCCCTGGCAATTGTTTTTGCATCGTAACTCGCCGTCATTAAATATTTATCATTTAAACCATCCTTTACAATCACCGGATGTGCACGATAAATATTGATATAGTAGTTATCAGCATTAATCTCCGAATCTAAACCTGGCTCAACCTTATCGCCATCGTTCAAAATCATATCTACCCGCTTCAAAGCATCTCCAACCGTAGCCGCATCAGTTTTAACAGTTAATTTAGAGTCACCATCATAAAATGTTACGTATTTCGCATCATTCAAAACAAAACTTTCATCATCATCGCTTTCTGCAAAAGTATTTCGAGAGAACAAACCAATCAAAACTACAAAAACCACTACTAAAGAAGTAGTAATCACAAAACTCAGAGCTTGCTCGATCTTTCTCGGAAGTCTCATGTATTAATTATATCACAAAACATTTAAAAACACTAGCAATAAAAAAGCCCCGAAAGGCTTTTTGATTTTTCTAGGCGGATAATTTAGTCAAAACAACTCTACACTCTCCACCCTGATATTTAGTATCTCCCAATACTCAGTTTAGGCTTATCTCAACATAAGTCCAAACTGATTTTATTTTAGCATAGCCATATTCATTGTCAACATTGTTTTTTCAAAACGTTTATGTCATAATATGTTTTATCCATAACAGAGATAAAACCAAAAAACCGAACAAAGTATTCTTGACAAATTCAATAACTTGTTTTATGAAACATTTTGAAACTGCCCGATAAAAATCCCAACAGTCACGGACGAGTAGCCTGTACTGAAATACAGGGACGAGTCCGCCTGACTGTTGTAATTTTTATACGGCGCATGTTTCAACGTTGAATAAAACAAGTTATTAAATATGTTATAATACTTCTTATGAATTGGAGAAAATGGCTAGACGATTTCATTATCGCCAGTAAGGGCATCCTACTTGCTACCAAAGAAAAACGCTTTTGGTATGGTTTTATCCCTACCTTTTTCTTTTTCGGGCTGCTGATGAATCTTCTTTCTGGCGGTTCTTCTAAGTTCGATCTAATGTTTGCGCTAGGTTTTCCCTATAGTTTTAAAATAATTCTTGATAGTTTCCTAGGAATATTCGGGGTCAATCAGCCTTTTTTTGATTGGCTTCCAATTTTTTGTATTTGTCTTTTGCAATCAATACTTATAGGTCTTATCGTCCTTCTCTGGAAAAAGAAACGTGACCAAAACTCTGCCAATCTTGGTAATGCCGGTATCATTACTGGACTTATCGCACTCGGTGCTGGTTGTCCCACTTGTGGCACCACTCTACTCACTCCACTACTAGGTGCCATCTTTTCCACTGGTGGTCTCGCTATCGCTGGCACCATTTCGACTATTATTACTATTATCGCTATCATTATCGCCGTTTTATCATTAAAACGTCTTGGCGTCGAAACATATGTTACAATAATAAATGAAAAATACTTGGCCAAAAGAAATCAAATACCCAAAAACGCCAAAAATTCCATTAATCCAAAGGAGGAAAGTGAAAAAAGCAATTAGAATTATCGGAGTTATCGCCGTAATCGTAGTTATCATTGCCGCTATCGTCGCCAGCATGAACAATAAGCCCAGTAACAGTGATAAACTTTGGGATGCAGAAATGTCTATCGGCAACCCCGATGCAAAAAATTATTTCATTATTTATTCAGATTTAGTTTGTCCATATTGCGTAGCTTTCGAAAATGCCATTGTTGAGCACGAAGAAGATTTCAAAAAATATATTGAACAAAACGATATTCTCGTAGAAATTCGTCTTTCTGACTTTCTTTATGAATATGGTGAATCTCGCCCAGAACACTCCCGTTATTCCGCACTAGCAACTTACTGCGCAAAAAACGAAGGCAAATTCTGGGATTATTATAATTTAGCCATCACCAAAGTCTGGAACGATTTCTTTAAATCTTCTGGTAAAACTGGTTTTTCAAAACTCAATGACTATGGCCAAGAATACTGGACATCCATCGGCAAAAAAATCGGCCTTGGTGAAGAATTTGAATCATGTATCAAAGAGCAAAAACCTCTCGAAGAAATCAAACAAAATGCCGCTAAATCCGCTAAATTAGCTAGCGGCATGCCATATTTTAAATTCAACAAATTTACTAGTTCCGGATTTGATCTAGCCGGTGACTGGCAAGATGTCTTGATGTTCTTCCAAGCCGGTCTCGAAAGCTAAAGCCTTCACTTCATTGTGTTATGAAAAATCTTCTCATTTTTGATAGCATCAGGTAGATAGTTTTTATCCAAATGAAAACCCGACTCCCATTTTTGACCCTTGCCAAAACCCAAATCTTTCATGAGTTTCGTGGGTGCATTCCTAAGCCAAATTGGCACCGGTTCGCCCATAGTCTTTTTAGCTAAATCTTGCGCCTTATACCAGGCATCAGCTGAATCACGATTCTTTTTCGATTTAGACAAAGCCACACAAGTGTGTGCCAATATTAAACCCGATTCTGGCATTCCTACTCTTTCCACCGCTTGAAAACATGCCGTTGCAAGCGACAAAGCACCATTCCCAGCTAAACCAATATCCTCAGAAGCAAAGATTACCATACGTCTTGCGATAAACTTCGGATCTTCACCAGCCTGCACCATTCGTGCCAAATAGTACAATGCCGCATCTACATCTGAACCACGCATTGATTTAATAAAAGCTGAAATCGTATCATAATGCTTGTCGCCTTTTTTATCATAGCCAGGCATCTTCTTGCCAGCAGCTTCCATCACCACTTTTTCATCAATTTGACTAGACAACGACAAAGCCAGCTCCAAATCACCCAACGCACTTCTCGCATCACCCCCAGACAATTCTGCAATTAAGTCTAGTGCATTGTCAGTAATGAAGGTATTGCTATCAAATTCGGGGGATTTCGGAGCGCGGCAGCGCGAGATGGAACGCGCTCGCCCCGTGGCGACGGGCGCGAGCGACGTGACCCCCGAATTGATAGCAATACCTTCAATGTTGCATGCTCTTTTAAGTACTTTTTTAATCGCTTTTTTTGACAGCGGTTGAAGCACGACTACGCGTGAGCGCGACAAAAGCGGCGAAATCACTTCGAACGAAGGGTTTTCCGTAGTTGCACCTATTAAAGTAATCAAACCCGACTCTACATGTGGCAAAAAGGCATCTTGTTGTGCTTTATTAAAACGATGTATTTCATCCACAAACAACACTGTTCTAGTTTTGAGATTCCAATTCAGTTTAGCTCGCTCTACCACCTCTTCAACATTCTTTTTACCCGCTGTTACTGCCGATATCTCCACAAAATCCGCTTTAAACTCATGTGCTAGTATTCTCGCAAGTGTTGTTTTGCCAGTTCCCGGTGGGCCCCAAAAAATCAAATTAACTGGTTCACCTTTTTTAACAATCTCAGTTAATATTTTTCCTTTTCCAATTATTTCTTCTTGTCCAACTACTTCCGATAATTTTGTTGGTCGCATTCTCTCCGCTAATGGTACTCTATTCATACTATATATTATATATAATATATAACGAATTAATCAAACATAATAATTTTTCCACAAGTAAAATTCTTTACAAAAATAATTTTATTATGTTACAATGAAGTTAATATTAACAAAAGGAGTTATATTATGTCCGAATACGAGGCATACCAATTAATTAACACTTACGGCGGAAGCAGCACCACAGATGCGATGGCTGGCGCCGGAATATGGACCATCATCGCCGCCATTTTGGCAATCGTTGGTGGTATTTTAGTATACTTTCTCTTCGTCAAATCCAAAACCGAACCAAAAGGCAAATTCGCAAAATGGCTAAAGGATTTCCTAGCATTCAAGGTTATGTGGATTGAGCCAATTCTCAAAGTTGTTTACTATATCGCAACTATATTTATTATTCTCTTCTCATTTACATTCTTAGCATTAGGCGGAGTCGGAATTCTTTCATTCTTCCTATGTCTCATTCTTGGGCCAGTTGCCGTTCGCTTGGCATATGAAATGACCATGATGTTCATCATGATCTGGCGCAACACCAAAGATATTGCAGACAACACCAAGAAGAAATAATCTTCAAACCAAAATCTCCCCCAAATATATGGGGGAGATTTTTTATGCTTCCAAAATCTTCTTTCTTGTGTTATAATAACAAAAGTTGGTTCTGTAGCTCAGTTGGTAGAGCAGAGGCCTGAAGAGCCTTGTGTCGCTGGTTCAAGTCCAGCCGGAACCACCAACACATTATGGGCCGGTAGCTCAGCTGGTTAGAGCACGGGCCTTTTAAGCCCGGTGTCGAGGGTTCGAGCCCCTCCCGGCTCACCATAATGTAAAGGGCGGTTAGCTCAGTTGGCTAGAGCGCGTCTTTGACGTAGACGAGGTCAGAGGTTCGACTCCTCTATCGCCCACCACTATAATTACGCTTCGGCGTATTTTTTATTATCTATAAGCCACTCAACCAAAACCCACATGCCCAATCTATGTTATAATTATTCTATGAAATCGATTAACACTTCAAAAATCTCTGGCGCTCAAGAGCTTCTCCCCGAAACTCAGGCCATTTTTAATAATCTAAAAACTAACATTGCAAACACCTATCGTCTTTATGGTTTTCAAGAAATCGAAACGCCGTTTATCGAACGTACCGAAATACTCCTAGCCAAAGCCGGCGGTGATACCGAAAAACAAATCTACAAACTCGTCAAAACCGGTGACAAATCCGTCGAATCTGCCGATCAAGCTTTGCGCTTCGACCATACCGTCCCCTTGGCTCGTTATGTTGTCGAACACGAAAGTGAACTGATTTTTCCATTCAAAGTTTCCCAACTTGGCACCAATTTCCGTGGCGAAAGAGCCCAAAAAGGCCGTTTCCGCGAATTTTGTCAATGTGATATTGACATTATTGGCAGAAATGACCTTCCTATCGCTTACGATGCCGAAGTTATTGCTACCCTTCTAGCAACCTTTAAGTCATTCAATATCGATACGCCAGTACTCGCCCGCATTAGCAACCGCAAAATCACTACTGGTCTATTAGAATTCCTAGGCCAGGCCGACAAAGTTTCAGAAATCATGAACATCATTGATCACGCCGAAAAAGTTACACCAGAACAGACCAAATTCAGTCTCGAAGAACTCGGTCTAGACAAAAACACCGTCAACATCATTAATTCATTTATTAGTCTCCAGGGCGATCGCTCCTCCGTAATCGACGAACTAAATAATCTAGAAATCGACAACGCCACTTTTAAACAAGGCGTTGATGAACTCGACCAAATTTTGTATTTACTCGAATCAATCAATCTAAAAGAACAAATTCAGGCCGACATGAAAATTGTTCGCGGTCTAGATTATTACACTGGCACCGTCTTCGAATTCATTTTACCTGATTATCCAAACATTGGCTCAGTCGCCGGTGGCGGACGTTATGAAAATCTCACCAAACATTTTTCCGAACAATCATTTCCAGGCGTCGGTGGTTCAATAGGCCTAACGCGTCTCTTTTATGTTTTGAATGAAGAAAAACTTTTAAATCCAGATGTATATGATTTATTAGATTACGCCATTATTCCAGTTTCCGAACATGAGTTCGATGAAGCTATCAGCGTAGCCACCAAACTGCGCGACAAAGGCCACAGTACTACAATCGTATTTACCAATAAAAAATTCAATGACAAAATGTCATACGCATCTAAGCTAGCCAAAAATGGCGTCGTTATCGGTGAAGAAGAAGTTAAAACCAAAGCCTTAAAACAGAAGAATTTCCAAACCGGTGAAACTACCGAACTAAACATCGAAGTTGTATCCAATCCCGAAGACTTCTGGGCCAACGAATAATTATACATGGACGGGTGACAATCCTGGAAGGGGACCCCAAAATGTTTGCTTTAGCAAAATTTTGGGGAGGGAGAAGGATTGGCAGGACCCGTCCAGAGTATGGTATAATGACTGCATGGATAGTTTAGAAAAAATAGTAAGCCTATGTAAACGTCGCGGGTTTATTTTCCCTGGTTCCGATGTTTACGGTGGGTTCGCTGGCACGTGGGATTTTGGTCCACTCGGCGTAAGTCTAAAAAAGAAAATTATGGACGAATGGTGGAAATTCTTCGTTGAAAATCGCGAAGATATTTATGGTATCGATGCTGCCATCCTAATGAACCCCAAAACCTGGGAAGCATCTGGCCATACTGCCACTTTTGCAGACCCCTTAGTTGAATGCAAAGAATGCAAATCTCGATTTCGTGCCGACAAAATCGCCGATGGTATCAATGAATCCGTTACTACCGAACAATTTTTAGCAACCCACACCAAATGTCCAGTCTGTGGCAAAGAAAATTGGGGGCCAATTCGTAAATTCAACATGATGTTTACTACCCACGTTGGTGCTGTCTTACCAGATGACGATCAAGAAATCGCCGCCAAAAACATCGCCTATTTGCGCCCTGAAACCGCCCAAGGTATTTTCACTAACTATAAAAATATTGTTGATACTATCTATCCAGATATCCCATTTGGCCTAGCTCAACAAGGCAAAGCCTTCCGTAACGAAATCAGTCCACGCGACTTTATTTTGCGCGATCGTGAATGTTCACAAATGGAAATCGAATATTTCGTCAATCCCAAGACTTGGAAAGACAATTTCGAAACTATGCGTGAGCTTCAGCACGAATTCCTAGAGACTATCATGCTACTCCCCAAGGATAAAATCCACGAATACGAAGTTCCCGAAGCCGACCGCGCCCACTATTCTAAGCGCACTATCGACTTCATGTTTGATTATCCAAATGGTGAAGAAGAGCTCATGGGCTTAGCTTATCGCACCGATTTCGATCTCACTAATATTGCCAAAGCATCCGGTAAATCCATGGAATATCGTGACAAAAACACTAACGAGACATTTGTCCCACATGTCATCGAACCGTCCATAGGTGTCGAAAGGCTCTTCCTGGCAGTTCTTTCAAGTGCTTATACCGAAGACGAAATTGACGGCAGCAAGCGCACCGTCCTAAAACTCCCAGCTAATCTCGCTCCATACAGATTCTGTGTTTCCCCACTCTTAAAAAACAAACCAGACCTGGTAGCTAAAGCCAAAGAAGTTTATACTAAACTACGCACCAAATACGGCAACGTTACATGGGATGATTCTGGCAATATTGGCAAACGCTACCGCAAGCAAGACGAAATTGGCACTCCAGAATGCATCGTCATCGATTTTGACACTCTAGAAAACAACACTGTCACCGTCCGCAACCGCGATACTGCCAAACAAAAGCGTGTTTCTATTGCCGATTTATAAAGCTCATGCTAAAATAAAAACAACAAAAGGAGAAAAAATGGCTAATTCTAACAATAGTAAAAACAACAAGCCAATCATTATCGGTAGCATCATTGCAATCGTATTGATTGCTTTAATTGTAATACTAATAATTCTATTCAATAACAACGTTATCAACGGTGGTCTAAATGATTCATATTTCTCGTCCGATGGTAGTAAATATGTTATCACTTCAACTGGCTCCGACATCTTCCCCGAAAAGGACGACGAATATGTCCCAGTCAAAATTCACCGCGTATATTACTACTCTGGCGATGACATCACAGGGCTCAAAATCTATTACGAATTCGAAAACGGAGGAACCGCAAAATTAGCATACAATCAAATCTCTGAAAGAGATCGCACTATGTACGAAGCTATCAATCTAGATGGCGTCTACGTTATCCTAACTGCAAAACCCGTCGAATACGAAGACATTTCAGTTTATGATGTCCAAACCCAAATTGAATTCAATAAACTTATCGAAGAAGAAATCAAACAAACCGAAGAAGAAACCACCGAAGAAACCGAAGTCGAAGAACTTCCCGAAGAATAACAAAAAATATCTCCCAAACGGGAGATATTTTTTTATCCAAACTATTTGTTCTTTGCAAATCTTTCTATCGCAGCAGCAATTACTTTCTTTGCAGAATCCAAGCCTTCAAACGCCTTCACTTCCGTCGAACCAGGCTTCTTCAAATCTTTATAATGATTAAAGTGATACTCAATCTGTTTCAAGGTTTGCTCTGGCAAATCTTCCAATTTATTATAGGCATCACCATTATTACGATCGTCAGCTGGCACACAAATGATTTTATCATCTACTTCGCCACCATCCACAAATTTCATCACACCCAAAATCTTTGCCTTCATCCAAATTCCTGTCGTCAGTGGCTGCTCAGTAATCATTAATACGTCAAGTTCATCACCATCTTCATCTAGAGTCTGTGGAATAAAACCATAATTACATGGTTTAGCAAAAGCCATTGGCTCAACTCTATCTAGCATAAAGCATGCGTGCTTCCTATCCCATTCAATCTTGTGATTTGACCCAGTAGGAATTTCAATCACCACGTTAAGCTCACCTTTTTCCGGCTCACCCGGCGTCAAAACTTTATTAAAGTCTGCCATAAAATCTCCTTGTTTATACTATATATTATACCACATTTACCCCGATTAGCTCAGGTCTTTGCCATCACTCGAGCCAGTCTCAATGTGTCTTCAAGCATTGAATCCAAATTTTTCACTCTCCGTACCACATTTAAATCCGTAGAAACCAATAGTCTCAAAAGCTTTATTTCATCCGCACCATACATTCCATTCGTATCCACCACAAAACAATTCTCCGAAACATCAAAACTATATTTATTCCCAGCGTCCAACTTCTTGCCACTCGCATCCCGATAAAAATTCACTTCGTCACCCATCGCTCTCAATACATTTAGCAAAAACCAACTTTCCACCAGCTTCACATCCACAGCATCATTTAGAGCAAACAAACTCTGGTCAATGATTCTATAGTACTCCGAGCTATCCGAACTTTCTGCTACCGCACTAATTTTTTTCATAACGAGCCCGGCAAGTTCCATGCGCTCAAAATTTTTTAAAATATTGCCATAATATCTTAACATTTTTGCGCCAGTTAGTACTCCCATTTCACCCCGTCCTTTATGTATCGTAAAATCCGTAAGCGAAAATAACTCCACGCTTCCCGCCAGCTTTGATTTTTCTTTTCTCACACCCTTAGCAATTACCGCAATTTTGCCAATCGGCGTAATCAGATTCAAAATCCTGTCCGCTTCACCATAATTAGTTCGTCGCACCACATACCCAAGCGTCCTAATATCATTTTTTTCGATACTTGCTGACATAGCCTTTAATATCTCCTGGCGTCATAGTTTCTTTATTTAGATACCCAACCACGCCATAATTTGATAAATCGCGATCATTAAAATCTAGCGACGACACCACCACTACAGGAATCTTCGCCGTGTCTGGATAAGAAGATAGTTCATTAAGAAACGTAAATCCATCCGGCCCATCCAGCATAATATCTAAAAACATCAAATCCGGCATCACGCCATCACTGATACAAGACATCGCATCAATCGCATTCAAAAACGTCCGCACATCATCATTAATTGCATTTTTAATACAATCAATCATTATCTCATCGTCATCAATCACAAAAATCATCTTAAAACAAACTCGCTTGTTTAGAAATTGGTAGTTCCACAAAAAAGCTCGTCCCGTCTCGATGTCTTACCGCACCAACATTTGCATTCATATACCTTGCAAATCTCGATGCGATAAACAGTCCTAATCCCGACGAACCCGGTCTCATCGCAATCGAAAGCGGCTTTTCTACCCAGCCCCGCTTCATTTCTTTCCATACATCTATCGGAAGCGTCGGCCCGTAATCACGCACCACTACCTTTACCTTATTTCGACAATCCTTTACAATCAGTTCCGCTCTCGTCTCGTACCCCGAATAATGCATTGCATTCAGCAAAAAATTATAAATCACACTATATAATAAATCCCGATTCGCTGTCACTAATCTCGCCCGATTGGAGTATCTAATAAACAAATCTCTATTATTATATCTAAACAAATATTGTAATTCTCGGCTCACCGCATCACACACTTCCCTAATCGCAATTGGTTCCATTTCAAATAGCCCATCTTCTAGTCTACGCACTTTTATTAAATCATTAACTTGCTTCATCGCCCGCTCGGAAACACTAATCATCTGCGAGCGAGTCCGCTCATCTTTCGCATTCATTTCATCCAAACTAAAGGCTAGTTGCCTTAAAACCGCAAGTGGCGCCTTTAGCTCATGCGCCACCACCAAAATACCGTCGACCTCCTTTTCCATGCCCCCATTATATCATATTAGGAGTTAAACTTAATTGTCTGAATTAATTTATCGTAGCTCTCTTTAAACAATACCGAATCAGTTTGCAAAATCGCAGTCTTATCGCGAATCTTAAATATCAATATATATCCATTTAGTTCTGTATTTGGAATCGTCCCAGTATAAAGATTTGCCGTCACACCATTTACAGTTACAGACTCAACGCTAAGATTTTTCTCTCTACTCTCAAGATATCTTTGATATTCCTTTGTCATATCGTCAAAACTCTTATTGACTATTTTTACTCTAAGTGCATTGATAGAAGTATTCGAAATCGGCTCAATTTGAATCGGATTTAGATACGCTTCAAAATCACCACCATTAGCCGCATCTTTTGCAATATATACACTCCAGGTTTTTGGATATTCAAAGTTTAATTCGCCATAATCCACCGGACCAGCAAATACGCTATACGGATACTCCTTTTCTTTTTGGCATTTAGCATCATCAATCGCCTGTTGCTCATCTTTTATCTTTGCAGCTTCCGTTGCCACATCCGCATCATAATTAGTTTTAAGCGTGTCATATTCCATATAAATCCACACAAACAAACCTATAAAAGTCACCGCCACTAAAGCAAAAATAATCAAAAGAATAGTTTTTTTCAAACCAGAATTATCTTTAGTGGTTTTTGGTTTTTCTGCTTGCACTTGTTGCACCATCGGCAAACCCTGCGACGATTGCACTGTTTGCGTTGGTGGTAATTGTCCATTTTCCATATCAATATTATACCATAAGTATTAATTATTTACTAAAGTCTTCCGCAATCACATTAATCTCATTTTTCAGTTCATTCAAATCTTTCTCAATGTTTTTGGCTAACTTTATCGCTTCCTTATATTTCTCTACAGCCTCATCTAATTTAAAATTATCCGAATAAAACCACTCCACCTGCTCATCTAAGTTTTCAATCTTCTGATTTAATGTCAAATCTTTTTCCATGCTTACCTTTCTTTTATATTCTTAATCGTTGCATCAATTTCTTGTTTCGCTGTCGTAATTTTAATCATTTCACCCGGCGAAATCTTTCCCGATAAAATCGCATAGCCTTGGCTTAGCACCTTTTCCGGATTTAACACATCGAGTACTTTAATTCTCTGTTGCAATATATTCTGAACCTTATCAAATGCGTCCTTTATCACCTTCAAACAGTCATCAATCTTTTCAGCATTGTTCTTAATCATCGGCTCAATATACTTCGTATTAATTCCATCACAAACTCTTTTCACTCGTCCAGTATTATTTTCACTCGCTCGCTCAACTGCTTGCAATAAAACTTGATTGGTCCGATTCATCGTTTTCATCAGCTTCATTTTCTCTTCGTTTCTATCTTTCGTCAACATCTCCGCCACATTAGACGGTGTCGAAGCTCTAACATCCGCCGCCAAATCCGCCAATGATTCATCCCTTTCGTGCCCAATGCCAGTAATCACCGGAATTTTTGATGCCGCAATTTCTCGCACCAACTGTTCATCATTAAAACACGACAAATCATCCGCACTCCCACCCCCGCGCAAAATCGCAATCATTTGCACATCACTTCTTTCATTGAAATATTTGAGCGCCCGTATAATTTGATCCGGCGCATCCATACCCTGGACTTGCGTATGCGCCACCGACACTTTCATACCACCCCACCTAGCATTAATAATTTTAATAAAATCCGTATATCCCGCCGCATCGGTAGAAGAAATCACGCCCAGTTTAACCAAATTCTCCGGTATCTCTCGTTTTCGCGAAACATCAAACAATCCTTCGGCAGTTAACTTTTTCTTTAGCAGTTCATAGGCTTTTTTAATTGAGCCTTCGCCCACCGGCTTCACATTTTCAACCGTAAATGAAAACTTTCCCCATTTCGTTAGTTTCGGCACACCACTTACTACCACCTTCATTCCATCTTCTAACGGAACTCTTAAGCTCCACACCGACATAAAACAAGAAATCGACGATTCTTCGTCTTTGATATCAAAAAACACCCACTTACCTTGATTGATTTTAAAACTCGCCACTTCACCAGTCACCAAAGCTGGCGAATAAGCATATTCAAGCGTTTGGTTTACCACCGCAATAAATTCTGTCGGTGAGTAACTATTCATCCTTTTTACCCCTAATCGCCTCGTAGTATGGATACGAGCCAGAAGCAATCGTAAATAGCAAAGTAATCACTCTAGTCATCACAGTCACAATAGTCGCAGTAGGAAAGTCTACACCAAGCGCAATCATCACTCCAGCCATCCCAAGCTCATACAGCCCGTAAGGCACAATTCCATCAAACACCGAACCAATCGCTTCCCCAACCATAATAAATGGTAATAGCTCCGGCCTACCCAAAGAAATCGCCACAATCCAGTAAGTCGCAATTTCGCAAAAACTATATACCAAACCCCAAAGCAAAGGCTTCTTTAAAAATTTCTTGTTCTCTCGCGCAATGATTACACTCTGGTGTATATCCATAAAATATTCAGTTATATTTCTATGCTTTAATAATTTTTCTTTGTGACCAAAAGTAAAAATCTTAGCAACAAAATCCAAAAACTTAGTAATAAACTTTGAAAACTTATCAATACGTTTTTCACTGCTAGCAATAAAAATCACAAACCACAAAAAGAAGAACACAGCCATGTTCATGAGTAGCGCTACCGGAATAATCCAACGGGCCTCATCCGGAATTAAACCAAGCATCAAAAGCACCGCAATCGCAACCAAAGCCTGCAAATAATTAACCACCGTAGTTACCGCATAACGAAATAGGTATAGAAAACTCGCCTGCCCAGCCGAAACTCCAAATGGCATCAAACGATAAGTTAAGAAAGCTAGGCCACCAATTCCACCAGCCGGCACCGCATGATTTACAAAATTGAGTTCAGTTGATATTAATAATATCTCTTTAGAAGAAAACTTCTTCACGTCTCTCTTGTTGCGAAGATACGAAAAAAAGATTTGACCACAAGCAAAATACATAAATAATTGTTCTGGAATTAATAGCACTAAAACAAAACCATTTGCTTCATGTAGATGATTTAAAGTCTCCAAAATATCCGGCCAATTTTTATAAACCACATAGGCTACCAGAATTACCGTTAAAACTGAAACGACCGTTCGAAAAGAAAACCACTTATGTTTTTTCTTAGCCATAAAACAATTATACCATAAAAAATAACCCCGAAGGGTTACTTTCTAGCGTACCTCAACGCGAACTCTTGGTAACGACTTACCCGAAAAATGCGTTTTCTTGGTCTTTACAAAAGTTACCACACCATCTTTCGCTGCATGAATCGTGTAATTACGTGACATATAAGTACCAGGACCAGCAATCTTAGTGGCACCTGTCTGACGAACCAAAACTTCGCCGTTTTTAACTTTTTGTCCACCAAAACGCTTCACGCCGAGACGCTGACCAGCATTATTATGGACATTTTTGGCGGTACCGCCAGCTTTTACATGTGACATCTACTTTTTCCTTAAAATTAATATATCCCGCGCGACAACTTGATTATCACGATGATAAAGAAGCCCCTCTCGCGTTTTATTGTTAACATTATACCCCATATCTTGAATCTCGTCAAGTATATCTAATCGTTCATATAAGCCGTCTGACTTAAGCCAAGCCGGCACTGCTATCACTACCGGTGTATCCTTTTTTATTTGCTCCGCCAAATTTTTCAAAAATCCTGTTACTATTGCTCCGCACTCTTGTTTTTGCTCTTTTAATTCCATGTCCGTCGGAACCTTAGAAAACGGCTTTCCTAGATACCCTTCACACGCCACCGCATCAATTTTTTTACCCCATTTATGATTAACAGCATCCCCAACTTCTAGTAAATAATCTTTAAAACCAAAATGTTTTAAATTATTTTCACTATAATCGATCATTCTTTCGCTAATATCAGTCCCATAACCAAAATATCCCATCAAAATCGCTTCCTGCAAAACCACGCCAGTTCCGCAAAATGGATCTAAGATCACAGAACCAGGCTTAAGCGGTCCACACAGATTAATTAAGACCTGCGCTAGC
>CAMYZY010000008.1 GCA_947304075.1 uncultured Candidatus Saccharibacteria bacterium | reverse complement strand
TCCGCTTTCCAAATACTGGTCGATATTAGCCCTAATCATTAGTTTATCATCGGCTGCCCCCGCAAAAGTAATCGCACCAGTTAATTCATCCATTTCATTCGGATCATCTCCATCATATTGTTCAGTTTTCGGTTTATCCACTATCTCTTCATCGTCAATTGTTTCATCATTAATATTGCTATCTATCATAACTTGATCAGTCTCATCAATCTTCGGTTCACTCTCTTTCTTATCTCTAAAATAACTATCCCACACCAAAAACACAACTATAGCGGCAATTACAAATAGCACCAAAATCAACATCGGATAAAGCCATTTTTTGTTTTTCTTGTGTTTTTTTGCCATAAATTACAAATCTCCTACTTTAAGCATAACAGATTTAGCGCAAAAAGTAAACCCCCATTATTATCTTATTCTAAATCCAATCCCAAAATTTCTGCCGCAGATAATAATATCTTTTTTTCTTCTTCCGAAACGTCCATCAACTTAACTTTAAATAACTCTACCGTTTCTTCATGTTTGTAATCTAATATTTCTAAAGACCGTGCTGCACCAGGAACCTTCCTAATTACCCCTTTTTCAACTAAATTATCAATGTGTTCCGCCACTGCCGAAACCGAAGATAGTCCAAGTCCTGCTTGAATTTCACGGTAAGATGGCGAATAACCTTTTTCTTCTGTAAAATCTTGCAAATATTCTAAAACCGCTAATTGTTTCTTTGTTAATTTAATACTCATATGCTATAATTATAAACAATGGATAAAAATAAATCAATCGATGGGCTTGTGTCGCGTCGCGCTAAAACAGCGACGGTTAAAAAAGTTCCAGCAAAAAAACCTACTTCAAAGCGCCCTCTCAAAACTTCAAAAACTAAAGTCATTAAACCCACTAAGACCGTCTCCCCTAACGCTAATCTATCAGAAAAAATCAAAGCCGTTACCCCTAAAGAACCAAACACTACACCAGATGTAACTCCAGTGCTTTCCCCAAAAACCGACTCCGAGATCACTGCCGATTTTTTGAAACCAACCCAAGTCTTTGACTTTGATGAACAAAGCGGTGAACTCCAAGCATCTCAAGTTGCCCCAGACGAAAAACCAGTTAAAAAACTCAAGAAACCTAAGAAAGAGAAAAAACCCGTGTCCAAAAAGCGTAAAATTATCACCAGCATACTACTTGTTATTGTATTAATCCTTATCGGCGGCGTAACAGGGCTTGTACTGTGGGGTAACGACATTATTGCCAAAATCACTGGTGGCCAGGGTAACGTCCTTGATCTCATCAAATTCGTCGAACCCACCTACGAACGTCTCAAAACCGACGAAAATGGTCGCACCAACATTCTTGCCTTTGGTACTAGCGGCTACAATATGGAAGGCGACGAAGGTAACGGCACTCATGACGGAGCTCAGCTGACCGATTCTATTATGGTGATTAGTTTCAATCAAGACACTAGCGATATGGCTATGCTTTCCCTTCCCCGCGATTTAAAAGCATCTCCCACTTGTACAGCAACTGGTAAAATCAACGAAGTCTATTGGTGTAATGGTGGCGGTGGCGATGCAGACACCGAAACCGAAGCAGCCGCTGCTCAAGCCTTAATGGATGAAGTTGGCGATATTCTAGGCATCGACTTTCAATACTTCGCTCATCTAAACTGGGGCTCCTTGATTCAAATTGTCGACACATTAGGCGGTATCGATATCACTCTAGACGAAGGTATTTACGATTATAATTGGACTGGCGCCGTCTTTGAGCCTGGCGTCACCTACACCATTAACGGTGAACAAGCCCTTGGTCTCGCCCGCGCCCGTCATGGCACTACCGGTGGCGATTTTAGCCGCGGTGCCTCACAACAAAAAATCCTTGTTGGTATTAAACAAAAAATTACTGAAAAGGATTTATCACTTAACGACCTTCTCAGTCTCGCCGGTACTTTTGGTGAAAATCTCCGCACCAACTTTTCTCTCGAAGAAATGAAATCGCTCGCTCACTATTCCTACGATTTCGATTTCGACAGCATGCGACAAATCTCTCTCTACCCAGATTATATGACTACTGGCAATATTAACGGTATTTCCTATGTCATCCCGCGCGGCGGAGCAGGATATTATACATCCATCCAAGAATTTGTCGCCAAAATGTTAAACAACGACCCACGTATCTACGAAGAAGCATCTATTCTCGTACTTAACGCTACTGACACTGTTGGCCTAGCCAACGATCAAAAGCTTTCCCTTGAAGAAGCTGGTTTCATTAATATTACCACAGACAATGCCCCCGAAGGTGAATATCCCGAAGAATATGCTCTTTATGTTCTAGATAATACTACAAAAGGCACTCAAAAAATGTTAGAAGAGCAATTCTCTACCACAGCTAAATCTTACGAAGAATTACCCGACACCATTGCTCGTGATTACAATTTCGTCATAATTCTTGGTGGTCAACAAAAAGACAACCAAGAATAATAATTAAGCTTCACTCTTTTTACTAATAATCAGCTTGCGGTCTCGCCCTTCGCCTTCTGAATGAGTCTCAATATCCGAATAATCCCCCGCTAGTTTATGTACCACGCGCCTATCGGCCGCATTCAGATTAATCTCCATTGGCTCACCGGTTTTACGCACCTTACTAATCCAGCCTTCTGCCTTCTCCGCAATTCTATCGGCTCTTTGTCTCTTGTAATTTGCTACATCCACATTAACCCTAGTAACTTCCGCCTCTTTTGATACTAATGCCATCGATACTATATGTTGTAAAGCTCTCAGATTATCCGCATTTCTCCCGATTAGTAATGA
This sequence comes from uncultured Candidatus Saccharibacteria bacterium, assembly GCA_947304075.1. Lineage (GTDB taxonomy): Bacteria > Patescibacteriota > Saccharimonadia > Saccharimonadales > Saccharimonadaceae > Nanosyncoccus. Next base: position 16,111 of record CAMYZY010000008.1, on the reverse strand, counting down.
GTTTAACGAAGTAGATGGTACAGATAATTGAATTACTTCGTCATCAATTGTTGACGTTACAGCGACATTGATACCAAAAAAGCTCAGCAGGTCTTCCAAATATCGACTCGCAAATCTAATCGACTCATCTTTATTCATATTATTATCTCCTTTTCTTTTTAATATCCTTTGCGGAGATACGTGTTATTTTTGTTCCTGTTTTTTTATTTTCTACCACCTGAGCTTCTTTTATATTTCTAAGTTCTTTTAACACAACCTTATCAGTCATATCATCAATACTCCTGCTGATATTCTTTAAAATAATCTTTTGCTGAATAATTGTAATAATATTAGACAAGAAATAATAGAATGCCAAAGCACCATTTAGATTAAACATAATGATAAACATCATGATTGGCATCATCGCCGACATTTGCCCACTTGTTAGGTTCGATACATCCGAATCTTCAATCTCTTTCCCTTCCTTGGCTTCCTTCAGAATTTCCCTAAACTTTTTCTTCTTTTCCGACTTACCCGACGGCATTTGTTGTTTCGTCACAACATATTGCACTACGCTAGCTAATATTGCACACGCCAAAATAAACAGTGCACTCCAAGAAAACTTACCACTTATCACATCACTAGCCTTAACATCTAATCTAATTACCCCGAATAGTTGTGGATGAAAATCATACGGGGTTTTCTCTTCAGCACTAAGCTCAGTGTTGGCTAGATCTGCCAAATAAACTTTTTGCTTTTCTTCAAGTTGTCGGATTTCCGACCCTTCATAAGCCACGATGTCATACGCACGATTCATTAGATTATCTTGCGGCAATGGTGTCGCAATTACTCTAATTGCCGAAAAAATCGCAATAAAAATCGGCAATTGTATAATTAATGTCAAAATCGAAGCAAACGGCTTTACATTATATCTCTTATAAAGATCCATTGTCTGTAAAGACTCGAGCTGCTTATTCCCTTTACAATTCTTTTTTATCTTAGTGAGCTCTGGCTGCAGCTCTCGCATTAATCGTGTCTGTTTAAGCTGTCTCTTCATGAGCGGCCACATGCATAGCTTCACAATTATCGTAAAGATGATAATTGCCAACCCAAAATCATGTACCAAATTAAATATCACAAACAAAATATTTACTATCGGTCGCACGATAATAAAATCAATGAAATTAAACGGGCCACCAGTTAAGATTGATCCCACCACAAACGCAATAAAGAGCCCCCAATAAATATATTTTTTTACACTCTTCTTATCCATTCTCTTTATTATAACACACCTTGCTCTCTTCTACCAGCTTTCCCAGCTTCTCTTGCAATTCCTTGTACGACATCGTACCCACATCTTTAGAATAAATCACAAATACATAATCAACTTTATCTGGGATCGCATCAATGTTTACCCTTAAAGCTTCGTAAACTCTTCTTCGCAAACGGTTTCTTTTTACCGCACTGCGTTCCACTTTCTTAGAAACCACCACCGCAAACCGTGTAAAGCCTTTTGAGTTTGGCGCAAAAACTAATGACATCTGCTGACTACGCACCGTCTTGCCATTCTGGTAAACATATCTCACTCCGCCACGAGAATGAAATCTATACTTCTTACTTAACATACTATATATTATATATCAAAAATGGGACTCCGATGAGACCCATTAATTTTACGCTGTTAGTCTTGCACGTCCTTTGAGTCTACGCCTTGCTAATACTTTTCTACCATTCTTGGTAGCGTTTCTCTTCATAAAACCATGCTCGACTTTGCGCTGTTTCTTATGTGGTTGATAAGTCCTTTTTGGCATACAATATTATTCCTTAAACTTTATTATTTTTCAACTTCTTGGTATAGTATAACTCATTTTTCCACAATTTTCAAGCAGTTTTCCACATAGTTTTTGGGGCTACTCATGGTCTTGTGGAAATTTTTCTATCTGTTTTTAAAAAGCCATATTACAACATAATTTTTTCTCATAAAAACCTGTGGAAAACTAATTTTTCGTGCTATAATGAATTCACAAAGGAGGTTACAACATCTATGTATGACGTTTGGAAAAACGCACTTGCTGAAATCGAACAACAGATATCTTCTGCTAATTATTCCACCTGGTTTCAAGATACATCATTAATCTCCACTCAAGATGGCGATGTTAAAATCAACGTCAAGAATACCTTTTACGTCAAACAACTCCAAAACCGTTATTATGACATCATCAAAAAAGCCCTAGAAAACAACAACGTAAAAGTTAATACAATCACTTTTGAAGTCCAAGCTTCCACCAAACACAAAGTCCGCCCTAGAGAAGTTATCAGAAGCGGCCCATCATCAATTAGTGACCAAATCAATAATCTGCGCGGTTCCTTTCATCCACAAAGCTCTTCTTCAGCAGCTAAAACTATTTCCGAAACCGGCTTAAACCAAAAATACACTCTTGATACTTTTATCGTGGGTTCCAATAATGATCTCGCCTTTTCGGTGGCTAAAAGTATTATTGATTCCCCCGGCACCCGCTATAATCCTTTCTTCCTTTATGGTGGACCTGGCCTAGGCAAAACTCATCTAGTCCAAGCCATTGGTAACGAATTAGTTAAAAGAAATCCAGACTATCGGGTTTTTTATACCCCAATTTCTCACTTCTATTCCGACTTTATTGACGCTATTAGAAATGGTAAAGGCAAAGAATTCTATCGTAAATTCCAAAAACTTGATTGTCTCATTATTGATGATTTCCAACTAATCGTTAATAAAGATAAATCTCAAGAAGAATTCTTTAATATTTTTAACGATCTCTATCAACTAAACAAGCAGATTATCGTAACATCCGATCGCCTCCCGAGTCAAATCAAAACCGTCGACGAACGCCTAGCTTCTCGTCTCACTTGGGCTGGTGCTTTCGATATCCAGCTTCCTAAATTCGAAGATAAATGTGCTATTCTTCGCGCCAAAGCTGAGCAAATCGGTGCCGAAATCGAACCCGAAGCTATAGAATATATCGCAGAAAATGTTAACACTAATATCCGCGATCTTGAAGGTGAGTTTTCTGCTATTCTTTTAATGTCCGACGTAAGGGGTTTAACCCCACTCGAATTAATTCATAATGGTTCTGTTAATGTTAATAAAACATCCAAGATGCGACCAGTTTTACCAAAACAAGTCGTCGACAAAGTCGCCAAGTTTTATAATCTAGCTCCAGATGAGTTAAAAAGTAAATCTCGCGTCTCTCATATCATGCTAGCTCGTCAAGTCGCAATGTTTTTATTATCAAAAGAATTAGGGCTCAGTACCAACAAAGTAGCAAGTGAAGTCAATGTTAAAGATCACACCACGGTTATGCATGGCATCAAAAAAATCGAAAAGTGTCTAAAGCTCGATTTTAATCTTCGCGACCAAATCGAAGAAATCAAAGGACAACTATATGGTTAAAATAATTACTCATTTTGTGGATTTTATGTGTAAAACTCGTAGTAAAACTTTGTGCAAAGTAGTGGTAAAAAATTGTGCAAATTTAACCATCCATAATAATTTGTGTAAAAAAACACTTTCTCCACAAGTTTTTATAGACTTAATCACCACCTTTTTCACAATCAATCACTATCTGTTATTAATCAATAATATCCACATTTCCACAGACCCTACTATTACTACTACAAATAATATATTAATTAGTAAAGAAAGGATTTAAATGAGAATAAAAGTTACACAAGAAAAGTTAAGTAAAGCCTTAAATGCGGTGAGTCGTATCGCCATAGGTAAAGCCACTCTACCAATCTTAAACAACGTCCTAATTAGGGTTAGTAAAAAGAAAGTTTCTCTAATCACCACCAATCTAGATATGGCAGTAGAAGATTACTTACCAGTTTCCGAATCAGAAGATGGTGTAATTACCGTCCCTGCTAAACTTTTAGCAGAGTTTGTCTCTAATCTCCCTAAAGGTGAAAACATTGAAATTACTTCAAAAGACACCAAAGTCACCATTAAAGCCGGTAAGTATTCATCTGTCATTAACGGTATTGTTGCGGATGATTTCCCAGAACTCCCAGAAATCAACGAAAAACAAAGTGTTGTTTTTAAAATCGGAATTGAAGAATTCAAGAATAGTATCAATCAAGTAATGGTAGCCTGTTCAAATGACTTAACTAGACCTGCTCTTACTGGAGTATTCTTTAACACATATAATAATACACTCGCAATTGCCGCCACCGACGGTTATCGCCTAGCCGAGAAAAAGATTATTAATAAAGTAGAAAGCGAAGTCAAAGCTATCGTTCCCGCTTCTTCACTTCAAGAAGTACTCCGTTCAATTAGTGACGATATTGAAGAGATTGAAATTTCCTTTAATGAGGACTTAGTAAGGTTTCGTTTAGGTGATATAGAAATTATTTCTAAAATAATTGATGAAAGTTTTCCAGAATACCAAAAGCTCATCCCCAAAAATACTAACATCTCAGTCACCCTTGATCGTGAAGAATTAATTAGAGTCACAAAACTTGCCGCTCTCTTTGCTCGCTCTGTTGGTGGTTCAATTGTTTGTGAAGCCATCACACCAGACGCTTTTTCGGTTAAATCTATCGCCAACGAATATGGTGAAAATGATTCTAGAATAGAAACATCTGTTGATAAACCGGGCAAGATAAATCTTAATTCCCGTTTCTTGCTGGATGCTCTTAACGCTCTAGAAGAACCAGAAATAATCTTTGAATTTTCCAATCGTATTGCACCAGTATTATTAAAGAATAAAAAATCTAATACTTATACCCATATCGTGATGCCACTTAATTCGTGATGATTATAAAAAGCATAAAACTTATTAATTTTCGCAACCACAAAGAATATTTTTTGGAGTGCAAAGACAAAACATCCCTAATTCTTGGTAAAAATGGGAGTGGTAAAACGTCGGTTCTTGAAGCAATCTATATCTTAACAAGAGGTAAAAGTTTTCGTGCAGTTGATTCTGAAATTCTAAAAAGAGGCCAGGATTATTATCGTATTGAGCTTCAGTTTGTAAGTGGTGAAAAAATCACAGCAACCTATGATGGAAAATCAAAAACCTTTATTGTGTTAGATAAAAAATCTAAACGTTTACCTACCAAGAATAAATATCCAGTAATTCTATTTATCCCATCCGATCTAAATCTTATTAGTCATTCCCCTGGCAGAAGAAGGGATTATTTTGATAGAGTATTTGGTCAACTAGATAATAAATACACTTCTATCCTTAATAAATACGAAAAAGCGATTAAACAACGTAACGAACTCCTAAAAACCGATACACCAAACAATGAATTACTGTTTTCATGGAATGTTTTGTTATCAAATTACGGCACAGAATTATATCAATATAGAAAAAAATATATTGAACAATTTAATTCAAAACTCACCAAAGTATATCGCTCTATTGCCGAAAATCAAGACGAGATATCAATAGATTACAAAACCGAAGCTAATATAAATAATAATGAATATCTTAAAAAACTTGAACAAAACTTAGAGAAAGATAATTATTTAGGCCACACGACTTTTGGTGTTCATCGCGATGATTATATTTTTAAATTTAATGGAAAACCAGCCGATGGTTCTGCGTCTCGTGGCGAAACACGTTCTATTATTTTGGCCATCAAATTTATAGAAGCCGAATTAATTTATCAAGAAACCGGCCAAAAACCAATTATATTATTAGATGATGTGTTTTCAGAGCTAGATGAGACCAGGCGTCGTTGTTTAGTCAAAAACTTCAAAGATCACCAAGTTATTATCACTAGTGTAGAATCTATTGATTAGCTACATTATAATAATTTTCCAAAAATGCTGTCACTGGATTCTCTCCCCCTTCAAAGAACATAATATTATTATAAGCGGTTGAGTTGTCGGCATACTGGCGCAGTACATCCGTAGCTCTAGCGAGAGATACATATCTTTGTGCATATTTATATTTCTGCCAATTACTATTACTACCGGAATTTACAAAAGCTTCACCACTCGCAATACTTTTACTTTCTTGTGATGCACCAGTAAAGGTTTTAATCATTTCAAGAATATTTGAAACAAAACTTACAGAATTCTTGTCTTTAGATAAAGAATCTAATATGCCACCATCTATTACACCTAACGGTGTTACGCGTTCATTATTATATATAATATAGTCAGCAAGTACAGAATCATTCTTTATTACCCTTTTACCATTACTCTTTAATTCTGTATTATTTTCTACAAAACTCACAAATTCAGCATTATTAAATGGATCATTTAGTGTAGAAGTATCAAATGTGGCAATTTCCGAACAAGTCGCCGTACCAACAGCATTAATAGAACCATACGTTTCACAATCTCCAAAAGTGTTCATATAATTATTCACACTATCGGCATACACCCCAGGCATTAAAGCAACCAAAGATTTTTTTGTTGTTGCTACGATTGTATTTATATCGGTCATAATTAGGCTTTGCTTTTGGCTAGAATAATTACTCATGGCGAGATTATAAACTATACTACCCAGAAAAGTATTTTTTGAAGTAAAATCAAATGGGTTTTTCTTTGCTCTTTCTGCTGCCGCATCCATAGCAAGCACAGTATTATTTAGCCTAGAATAAGCTAATACCGCATCGGCATCACCAGCTGATGCTCCACTTTGTTTTGCAAGTTCCTTCCCTACATTTACCGCTCCTTCTACCAAGAATTCGCCAGCATTTATACCAGTTATAGTTTTAAAAGAATTATTCTTTAAAGAACTATCAATAATTGGAGTTGATAATCTCAGTATTTCTATATCACCAGCTTCACCACCACTAGAATTTAATCTCCCCACGGATCCTTTTTTTTCTGAAGCAGATGAAACGGTATTAATTATTGTATCAGTGCTACTATTATTATTTAGTTTATTCTCGGATAGTTTTAGTATTCTATCTGATGAATAATTTGCCGCCTTATCAGCTTCCATCTTACTCCCTGCCAAAATCGAATAAAGGCTCGGAGAATCTAAAGGCGAACCGGTTACCTTGATGATTTCACCAGTGTTTACGTCAACCACTTCTGTTTCAGAATTACGGTGCAAGTAATTCATTGCTTCATTAATCCTAGCCGTATTGCCATCACCAGCCATCATTTTGCTGATGTTTTCCATAATTAATAAATAAAACAAACTAGATCTCTGCTCTTTAGAAATAGTGTCAGCCACTTTTAAGGAGTTGGCTGATTCTAGTGTAGCCTGCGTCTTCGTTTCTGCACTATTTTTATTACTAACCATATCTATATAGTCAGTTGAACCGTTATTAATAGTAGCATCTTCACCATTAGACTCGTAGTCATAATATGTTTCTTCTTCCCCAGTTTCTTCATTAATGCGAGTTTTTGCTACTAACGACACTGAATTAATATCAATATTCGATCCTTCCCCCATCATTTCATCCATTACTTCTTCAAAACTCTTCGTGTTATTATAGTTATTTCTATTTGTCCCTATCTTTTTAAACACTTTTTGCGCAGCATCGTCATAATAATAAGCTGCTCTCGAATATGTCGCTTCGTTAAAAGCGTCATAAAGACTTACATTTTCCGATATTTCGGTTACAAAATCATCAGCTTTTATAATTTTATTATTAATTTTTAATTCTAATTCCCTATCTGCGGTACTCGTTTCAACAAAACTATCACCGTCACTATAACCCACCAATACACCATTTCTCTTTAGTATTTCAGCCGTATTCTGTGGAACTTCCCCGTTTTTTAATGCCTGCTGAAAAACCAATTCTTTACTAACAACCGCATCGGCATACTGGACGTCGGTTTCTTCAACTAATCTCTGAGAGATAGCAGAAGGAATCACGTTACCAGAGCTAAACATAATAGCCACTACAATCAGCCCAACCGTTAGTAGTCCTGCTGCCCCAAATTTCTGAAAGAAATTTTTCTCTTTATAAGAAAAGTTACTTTTTCCAGAGACATGCGAAACAAACTGATTGTGTTCAGTCGCTACATCTTCGTTTTGCAGCAATATCTCTTCAGCGCTCATTTTGACCTTAAGATTAGATATTTATATTATAACATATTTTGGTATAATATAAAACATGATTAAGATAGAAAAAATCGTTCCAGGTGGGCAAGCTCTAGGGACTTTAGAAGATGGTAAAAAGGTCTTTTTTTGGAATGCTCTGCCAGACGAAGAAGTCTTAGACTATCAAGTTACAAAAACTAAAAGCCATTATTTAGAAGCTATTGCTACGTCTATTGAAAACAAATCGCCTTATCGTAAAGCTCCAAAAGATAACTGTTATCTTTCCACGTCTCCTTGGCAAATATTTGATTACGATTATGAATTAAAAACCAAACAAGAACTTGTCGTAGAACTCTTTCGTGAACACGGGATTACTATTTCAGCCCCAAAAATCTTCACTGATTACCAAGACTACCACTATCGTAACAAAATGGAATACGCACTATATTGGGACAATCAAAATTCATGTATAAAACCAGCCTTTCATGCTCGCGGCTCTCATCGCAAAGTCCCCATCAGCCAATCTAGTCTAGAACGCCCAGAGATTTTTCAGGCCGCCACCAACATTATTAAACAGCTTAACGAATCAAAAGCCGAAGCCAGACAGTATCAATCCTTACTTTTACGTTGCAATCAAAATGGCGAAGTATCAGGTGGTCTCTACGAAAATCATCGCCCCCATCCAAAGTTTAACAATCTAAAAGACCAAATATTAGGTTTTGATTATTCCTATTCTCCCAATGGTTTTTTCCAAATCAATCTCCCGGTTTATGAAATGGCTCTTTGTGAAATCAAAAAACATATAAATACTGACAAAGTCTTAGATTTATATTCTGGTGTAGGTACTATTGGGCTTTCCGTTGCAAGAGATAAAGATTTAACCCTAGTTGAATGTGACAAACATGCCTTTAATGAATTACAAAAAAACACCGAATCAGTAGATAGTAAACTCACAAATTCTCTCACCACAGTTTTAGCAAAATCTGAAGATGTCACAGATTATGTCTCTCATGATGCTACCATTATTCTTGATCCGCCCCGTGCTGGCTGCGGCCAAAAGCTTATCGACAAATTAAATAGCGAAACTCCAGAAACTATTATTTATCTTTCGTGTAACCCCGCCACTCAGGCACGCGACATCAAATTATTGCTAAATAATTACAAAATAGAAGACATCAAAACCTTCAACTTTTTCCCACACACGCCCCACATCGAGAATCTCGTAGTACTTAAAAGATAAGATAGTGCCAGTTTTCTATTCAATTTTTATGCCGAACGTGCTAGAATATTTTTAAGACGGAAAGGTGGCCGAGTGGTTGAAGGCGCACGCTTGGAAAGCGTGTGACGGGGCAACCCGTTCGCAAGTTCGAATCTTGTCCTTTCCGCCAAATTAGCTAAAATAGAACTTGTTCTGTTTTAGATAATTTGAAGGAATGGACCTTAGATGAATATCTTGTCCTTTCCGCCATTTATAAATCATGGAGTAAAAGGTGAGCGAAAACGTATTAATAGAATTAAAAGGATTAACCAAACGGTATGGTTATGGCGATACCGAATCATTTGCACTAAAAGATTTTAATCTTAGTGTTAAACGTGGTGAGTTTATTATGATCATGGGTCCATCAGGATGTGGCAAAACTACTCTGCTTGACATCATTGGCTTAATTGATCGAGCTACCAACGGTGAATACTATTTAAATGGCGAAAATGTTGCCGGTATTTCCAGTCGTCGCCAAGCCAAGCTTCGCGCTAAAAAGATTGGTTTCATTTTCCAAAACTTCAACTTAATCGATGATTTGCCGATCATCGAAAACGTTTCCCTTCCCCTTGTTTACTCTGGTTATACCAAAACGTCTCGGCTCAAAAAAGCTTCTACTGCCCTAAAACGCTTTCATCTTGAAGAACGCGAATACTATCTTCCCTACCAACTTTCCGGCGGACAACAACAGCGCGTTGCTATCGCTCGCGCCATCGTTAGTGACCCAGAAATCATTTTAGCTGATGAGCCTACTGGTAACCTTGACTCACGCAGTTCCCACATTGTCATGGAAGAGCTAAAAACTATTCACGAAGAAGGCAATACTATTATTATGGTGACACACAACCCCGCTTTGACCGTTTATGCCACCCGCGTGATTAATATGCTTGACGGACAAATCGATACAGATATCAAGACCGTCGCGGATGCCAATCTTCCCCAACCAATTTCCGTCAAAATCAAAAAGAAAAAAGACGAATTCATCTCACTAAATGACAATGGCGAAAAACCATCCAAAAAACGCAAAAAATCAAGGAGAAAGAAATAATGTCTCTACTTCTAAAAACACATTTTAAACTAGCGAAAACATCCATCAAGGAAAATCGCACCCGCTCCTTCTTGACCTGTCTTGGTATTGCCATTGGTGTAGCTAGCATTATTTTGATTCTTTCTTTGACCGGTAGCATTTCTAATCTAGTCAAAAGTGAAATCAACGAAATTGGCAGTGATCTAATGGTAGTTCGCCCGTCTTCCACCAAGGATTCAGTTACTAATATTGTCGAAGAACTCACTTCGGCTCACTCTTTCCAAAACTCCACTCTCGCCATATCTGACACCGACGTTATCAAAAAGAATGAAAACGTTACCGCCGCTGCCCCAATCGCTATCTCTAGCAATACTGTAATATCCGAAAAAAACACCATAGATTCCGTCACGATCCTAGGCACCAACCTTGATTTTATTAAAATTGAATCATTGCCAATTCGCTTTGGCGCCTTTCTAACCGAAAGCAACGAAGATAATTCAGTGGTTTTGGGCCATACGCTTTCTCTTGCTCTTTTCAACACTATTAATAGTACAGTCGGCAAGACCATCACTATCATGGGCGAAAAATACATGGTAGTTGGCGTATTGGATAAAATCGATAAAACCGTCAGTTTTAATAATGTCGACTACGACAACGCATTGATTATGGACATCAAAAATCTTAACAAAGCTACCGGCTCCACTCAAATTCAGCAGATTAATATCAAAGTTTCTAATACCAACAGTCTCCCCACCGTCAAAGAAGAAATCACCAAAGCTCTCGTCGAACAAAAACATGGCGACACCAACTTTTCTGTCGCTTACGGTGACGATATCACCCATCCAGCTAGTTCGCTCTTTTCAATCGTTTCCGGCATGTTAGCCCTAGTTGCTGGTATTTCCCTAATAGTAGGTGGTATCGGTGTTATGAACATCATGCTCGTCTCGGTAGCGGAGCGCACTCACGAAATCGGCATCAGAAAAGCCGTCGGCGCATCAAGTCGCAACGTCCTAATTCAATTCCTGTTTGAGTCTCTCATTCTCTCAGTTTTAGGCGGATTATTTGGTCTTGTTTTGGGTTATTTCCTAGCATTTCTTTTGTCTACCATCACGCCATTTATGCCGTATATCAGTTGGCAAATTATCGCAATAACCTTCCTTACCACCATCGTTGTTGGTATTCTCTTCGGTATTTATCCAGCCATCAAGGCCGCCAGTAAAGATTCTATTGAATCACTAAAACACTATAGATAATATGAAAAAGTTACTCGAAAAATTCCCCTTCTACAACCAAGCCGTACTTCCCTACCACTACATGCAGGCCGTTACAGCTTCTTCCAAGTATCACCATCCAGCAAAAAACCTTCGGGTGATTGGCGTTACCGGCACAAACGGCAAAACCACCACCTGCTTTATGATTTGGCAAATGTTAAACAAAGCTGGTCTAAAAACTGGCATTATGACTACGGTAGCCTATGGTGTCGATAAACTAAAACCAGAGCTAAATCATATGACCACAGTAGATGCTGGTACTCTAAATAAGCGTATTGCCAACATCAAAAAACAGGGCGCAGAGTTTTTGGTTCTCGAAGTCACTTCTCATGCACTAGCCGAATATCGCACCCTTGGTATTCCTTTTGAAATAGCTGTTTTCACCAACTTAACCCACGATCATTTAGATTATCACAAAACTTTTGCTAGGTATCGTGCCGCCAAAGGAAAGCTATTCAAAAAAGCCAAAACCAGTATATTAAATGCCGACGATTCAGCCACAAACTATTACAAAAAACTTTCCCATAAATATATCACATATGGCATAAAAAATGGCAAAAATAAGGCCACAAATATAGAAACGTCAGTAAAAGGCATTAAATATTCATTTGGTGATATAATAATAGAGAGTAAAATTCCCGGAGTCTTTAATGTTTATAATTCTATGGCCGCTGCTCTCGTGGGACGCGAGCTAGGTTTAAGCGATAAACAAATTATTTCAGGCATCAAATCGCTTACCGATGTAGAAGGACGTATGAACACTATCGATGAAGGCCAGTCCTTCAGCGTTATTATTGATTACGCCCATGCCCCCGACGCCCTAGAAAAAGTTTTTGATTCTGTTAAAAATCACAAAGGGCGTATCATTTCCGTACATGGCGGTGCCGGTCGTCGCGACCCTACTACTCGTCCTATTCGTGGTGAGATTTTAGCAAAAAATTCCGATATTGTTATTATTACCGAAGATGACTCTCGCGATGAAGATCCAGAAATCATTGCAGCCGGATTTATCCAGGGTGCCGAAAAACAAGGCAAAGTGCTTGGCAAAGATTTATTTAAAGAGCTAGATCGCAAAAAAGCTATCGCCTTGGCACTAAAAACTGCCAAAAAAGGTGACCTCGTTTTGATTCTTGGTAAAGGTCACGAAAAAAGCATTTTGCGAGCCGATGGTCCGCACGAATTTAACGACGCTTTAGTTACTAGTGAATTATTAAAACAAATCAAATAATTTAGGGTTCGTATTCTGCGATTCCATCGATGATACTTTGGGGAGCTACTCCGATTGCATCCGCAATTGCTACAGCGCAGGCCATATAAGAGGCCGAAGTTTCGCCAGCCACAAAAGTTGCCACAGACATTATTTCAGAATTCACCGACAAAGTTGCTTCAGTTCCCTTAGGATAAAGCTTCGAATTTAGTATTTTTATATCTGCACTCGTTTGTCCATAAACAATCGTTTTACTTTTACCCATAAAATGAGAGAAAGTATCATAATTTTTATCATCACTATTCAATACGACTACGTCTGGATGCATATCAAACAGAGTTTTTTGCGTATCAATATATTCTTCTGGCGTCATATCGTTTAACCCAGCTGTTACAAAATTTGTCATAGCAGCCACGCTAATAGGCAAACCATAGAACACGTTATCTCTTAATCCTTCAGCTGGCACCGTCACAATTATGTAATTTGCCCCAGCCTTCCATGCATCCGATAAGAATTTATGGAGCATACTAATTTTAAATGGTTGGTCGGAAGCTAGTACCGCAACCTGTTCACCCGCCGCTCTTAGTATTTCATGCACATAATGCGCAACTGTGACTTTACCAGTAGTACCAGTAATTGCAATCAAACTCATATCCTTAGCAGGATTACCATAATAAGATTTTAGAAGTTTTGCTTTTACTTTTTGTGCATTCTTCTTAATCTTGCCACTTTTTTTAGGCGATTTGGCTTTCTGATTTTCTTTCATAATGGACTCTCCATAGCGTCAAGATACGCTCCCGATTATTTGGCGGAAGCGAAAGGATTCGAACCTTCGAGACGGTCGCCCGCCCACACGATTTCGAGTCGTGCGCCTTCAACCACTCGGCCACGCTTCCAAACCAATTATAACATATATCTTCTCTAAACAAATCATAACCAGTATGATATAATATAATTATGGATCACGCATTTAACTTTTGGCTCGGCGTAGTAGTAATATCTACTATAGGAGTACTAGCCCATTTTCTTTATGAATGGACAAATCAAAACAAAATTGTCGGTCTTTTCGCCGCCGTCAATGAAAGCACTTGGGAGCATATCAAAATCGCTCTGACCCCGACTTTGCTTTGGGGCCTTTATGATGGTTTTGCCTATGGCTATGACCCAAATTATTTTCTCGCTAAACTAGTCAGTGTTTTATCATTAGTCATCCTTATCCCAATCGCCTTTTATTCTTACCGCGCCATCATCAAGCGAGCTGTGCTTTTTATTGATATTTGCATTTTCTATATTTCCATCGTCATTAGCCAGCTTATTTTCTACGTTTTGGTTACGCTTCCAGCTCAACCATACGTCGTGAATTATCTTTCCTGCCTTGGACTATTTGTGGCCTTTGGTTTTTACATGACCTTGACCTTAAAACCAATAAAATCCTTTCTTTTCAAAGATCCCATTAATGGCAAATATGGTTTTCGTGCTCAATCAAAACTCGTTAAAACGTCCACAAAAAGCAAAAAACACAAATCCTAAAAATACCACCTGCAATTTTTTCAAAAATATGTTATAATAGTGGCGTCACCTTTATGGTGATGCTCATTTAATTTCTAGGTGGATGTCGAGATTAACTTCAAAACATCCACATATGCGCCCGTAGCTCAGCTGGATAGAGCGTTTGCTTGCGGAGCAAAAGGTCGTAGGTTCAAATCCTGTCGGGCGTACCATAGAATAAAAAAAGGCCAGTGGCCTATTTTTTATTGGAAAAGGCCCCGCAATAAACGGGGCCATGAGTGTAGGATAGGTTAATCAGTTGTTCCCTGAAGAAAGATGCAATATCTCTGGAGTTTTTCTATTTCGCGGACTGTGATACTTGGCATCCTGATCAGTTCACCCGAAGCTTCGCGCGCAATTTTCAGCAAATCATCAACAATGTTGATTCCATGTTCCCTGAGCACATTGACTGTGGTTATTTCCAGCTCCGGCAGCCGCGCAATATCATCAGTTTTCTCCAGATGCAACAGTTTTAGTTTTACTCTGTCAGATAAATCACTCATATGCACCTCCAAAAGTACAAGGACATTTAATTAGCATCACTTCTAGCTACACCTACCCTACATAGGTAGAGATAGTATACCATATTTTCTTAATATATCAAAATATTTATGACCCAATAATACATCTAACCGATGCTGCGGCCCACTTCCCCCAGAATGCTCCTTGTGTAGGATACATTAGCAATGGTGTCAACAGCGCAACAATAATATTACTCTTAAATAACTGTTTCTTTTTACTCTGCATGACCTATTTGCCTAGTATTTATGTTATAACATAAACATTTTGAAATGTGCAACAATAATTATTATAATAAAATCAAAATGGTGTTTAGCTGAGAGCCACTCTAGCCCGCTGCGACTAAAATGTTTTTAATTAGAAAAAACGTAGAAGTAAGTGGTTTAATTTGCGAGGGTGAAGTATCTAGAAACATGCGTTGGCGAATCGGCATAAACAGAAGTGCTACTACCGTAAAAACGAGAAGTAGTATTAGCGATTGGACCAGTGGATGTACCATTATTAGTTCTTGGGATGGTAATGCTCCAAGTGGTGGACCTAGCGCCGGCATTAAGGAACATATTGCTCATATTTGTCACACTAGAAGTGTTCCAGTTGGAAAGATTTAGAATGAAAGAATTAGAATTGTAGCCAGTTCCGTAGAACATATACACCATAGTTGTCACTTTAGAAGTGTCCCAGGAAGAAAGATTTCCAATAGACCAAGTAGTAGCGTTATAGGCAGCATATTGAAACACTTCACTCATATACGTAACTTTAGAAGTGTCCCAGGAAGAAAGATTTCCAATAGACCAAGTAGTAGCGCTGTAGCCGGCATGATCAAACATTTGGCCAATGTTTGTTAGGCTAGAAGTGTTCCAAGAAGAAAGGTTTAAAGAAAACGAAGAAATACTGTAGCCGGCATATTTAAACATCTGTTGCATGCTCGTAACATTTGAGGTATTCCAGGAAGAAATGTCACCGATAGACCAAGTAGTAGCACTGTAGCCGGCATATAGGAACATGCCACTCATACTTGTCACACTAGAAGTGTTCCAGGATGGGAGACCACTAACAGACCAAGAAAGGGCGTTTTCGCCGGCATGTTCGAATAGGTTACTCATACTTGTCACACTAGAAGTGTCCCAGGAAGAGAGGTTTAAAGTGAAAGTCGTGGCATTCAGGCCAGCTCGGCTGAACATATTAGTCATACCTGTCACACTAGAAGTGTCCCAGGAAGAGAGATCAAGAGTGAATGTGGCAACACTGTTACCGGCACTTTGAAACATTCTATTCATACTTGTCACACTAGAAGTGTCCCAGGAAGAT
>CAMYZY010000007.1 GCA_947304075.1 uncultured Candidatus Saccharibacteria bacterium | reverse complement strand
GCGCTTCAGATTGAGGCTAATGCCAAACTTGGTTTTGCGTCACGCACTACGATGGCGGCGGCCCAAAGCCTTTACCAGGCTGGTCTCATTACTTATCACAGAACGGATTCTTTGAACTTATCTTCTCAAGCTATAGTGTCAATCTCTGGTTTTATCGAGAAAACATTTGGCAAGAACTATCTGAAAGTCCGTCATTTTAAAACTAAGGATGCTTCGGCACAGGAAGCGCACGAAGCGATTCGTCCGACAGATGTCACCAGAGCTACAGCAGGTAGGACAGAATACGAGAAAAAACTGTACCATTTGATTTGGGCGCGAACTTTGGCGACACAGATGGCAAATGCTGAAGTAGCAAAAACCATTATTAAGATTACGGCGGATACGGCAGATAAAGATTCTTTCTCAGCCAAAGGCGAAGTAGTAGTATTTGATGGGTTTTTGAAAGTTTATGGCAAAAGTAAAGATTTGGAACTACCAAATGTAAAAAAAGGCGATAAACTAGACTGCTTACTGATAACCGCAAGGCAAACCTTCGCTAAACCACCGGCAAGATTTACAGAAGGTTCTTTGGTAAAAAAACTTGAAGAACTAGGAATAGGCAGACCATCGACCTACGCTACGATTATGACGGCAATTCAGGCAAGAAACTACGTAATAAAAGGCGAATCGGAAGGGGAAGAACGGGAAATTGTCGAACTGACAGTTGCGCCTTCTGGCAATGAATCTATCAAACGAAATGTAGTAAAAGAGAAGTTTGGCGCCAATAATGGGCGCCTAATCCCTACGCCAATTGGTGAACTAGTGGCTGGATTTTTGACCGATAATTTCGATAATATCGTTGATTATAAGTTTACCGCTAATATCGAGAAGGATTTGGATTTGATAGCTGACGCAAAGCTTGAGCGAGTAAAAATGCTAAAAGACTTCTATAAGCCCTTTAGAGAAACTGTGCTAAAAGCGGACGGCGTTGAACGCTATAATAATGTGAGATTACTAGGGCATCATCCTGAAACTGGGCAGCCAATTTATGCCAAAGTTGGCAAAAAAGGTGGATTTATCCAGATGGGTGATAATAATGCGAAAAAAGGCGAAAAGACGGACTACAAGCCGAGATTTGCTCCTTTGCCAAAGCGAAAAACCGTAAAATCTGTGACGCTTGAACAGGCCTTGGAGCAATTAAGATTGCCGGTTTTGCCGCGTGAGCTTGGCAAAGCGCCTGATGGGACGGCAATTATTGCTGCGGACGGACCATTTGGACCATTTTTGAAGGGTGGAAAATACAATATTTCAATTAAAAATTTGGACCCTTATACGATTACTTTTGAAGAAGCTTTGCCACTGTATCAAGCGAAAATCGATTCAATTATTGCCGACTGGGGCGAAATCATGATTATTAATGGGGTGTACGGGCCGTATATTAAGGGGCCAGGGCGCCGAAATAATGTCAAAATCCCGAAAGAGACTGATCCTAAAACTATCACGGAAGAAAAGGCACGTGAGATGCTGGAAAATAAGCCAAAAACCAGGAGGGGCGTAAGGGGTGGTAGGAAGAAAAAGACTACCAAAAAGACCGCTAAGAAGAAAGCAACGCGAAAAAAGACTGGTAGAACTACACGCAAAACTAAGTAGGTCTTAATATAATTATTCTTTGTTTACAGCAATTATTTTACAATGATTTTTTGATTATGTTTATGTTTTAAATATTTTTTTTCATATTTGTAAAAAATGTGCTACAATATATGTAGAATAAATTAATTTCCGTAGTTGACATTATGCGGAAAATATGATATTATAGTACTTATTGACAATATTAACAGGGGTGGAATAAAGAAAGGTACAGATGGATCAAAACGCAGAAATCCTGAAAAAAGCAATTTCTGGGAGTCTGAAAATCATAGAACAAGACCGAGAAAAAGAAATTATATCTCGTCGCTTTGGTTTAACTGGTAATAAAGAAACTCTGGAGCAAATTGGTGAAATGCTTTCTATCACGAGAGAGCGCGTCAGACAGCTTGAAAAAGCCATTTTGATTCGTTTACAAATTTCAGCCGAGGAAAACCAAATCCCTGAACTGAGTGCGGCCGAAAAACTTTTAGTACGTAATCTAACTGAAATGGGTAGAGTAGCAAAAGTGTCTGCTCTAGCCGATAAAATATATGGACGAAAAGCGACAGTCCGTGAACAGACCGGTATAGTTTTTATTGCAACTTTTTCGAAAAATTTAACCGTAATTGATGAAAATGACAAATACTACTCGGCTGTGGGAATCGCTGAATATGGTAACAGTCTCGAAGTAAGAATGAAGGTTGATGAAGTAGTAAAACTAGTAAAGACCAACAAAGAGCCGATGACGCTCGAAGAGTTGGATGAGAAATTAAACTACGAGCATCCTGATTATATTAAGGCTGTGGCTTCGATTTCTAAGCTTCTTGCTACCCTAAATGGCAAGTGGGGGCTATCTAAATGGCCATCTGTAAATCCAAAAAATATTCGTGATAAGATTTATGTGATTCTTGAAACCAAAAAAGAGCCAATGCATTTTTCTGCCATTGCTAAAGAGATAAAAGAGTCTAATTTTAAACGTAAGAATGTGACTGTACAGGCAATTCATAATGAATTAATCAAAGACGATCGTTTTATCTTGATTGGACGGGGAATTTATGCCTTGTCTAGTTGGGGCTACAAAAAGGGAACTATCGCCGAAATCATCAAAATGATTCTAGAAAAGGCAGAAAAGCCTTTAACCAGAGAAGAAATCGTCAAGCACGTTTTGCATGTGCGTAGAGTAAAAGAAACGACTATTTTGCTGAATTTACAGAACAAAAAATTGTTTAAGAAAGTTGATAAAAACCTGTATACGCTAGCGTAATATATGATAGAATAGTGGTATGGAAGCGATTATACATTTTATTTTAATGCCGATATTCTGGATTCCGGTAGTAGGGGTATTGGCTTATTTGACATATAGAAATTACAAAAAGCTGAATAGATTAAAAGTACTGAACGTTGATTCAGTATTGTTGATGCTAGAGATACCGAGAACCAATGATAAAAAGGAGCTAGCGGCCGAGCAATTATTTGCGTCGCTTCACGGAATTTTGCGCGACAAGCAAGAACTAAAGAATTCTGGCGGAATCCAAGAGCATTTGTCGTTTGAAATTGTTTCCACATCTGGTCAAATCCGTTTTTATGTGTGGGTGCCAAAAGTATTGCAGAGCTTCGTAGAAGGCCAGATTTATTCTCAATATCCGACCGTGCAGATTTATAAAATGAACGAAGATTACGTAGATAACAGAGATAAATACCCAGTTACTTATTCGACTGAGCTTGGGTTAATTGAAAATGAAGCATTGCCGATTAAAACTTTTGATACGTTTGAAGTTGATCCTTTGGCGGGTATTACGGGTACGCTAGCAAAACTCAGCCCTGACAATTCGGAAGAACTCTGGATTCAGATTTTAACCAGACCAATTCCTGATGACTGGCATAAGAATACTACTGATAAATGGATTAAGCGCGTAAAATCTGGGGCCAAAACTTTGTTTGCTGGTTCAGGGATTGATTGGACATATATCGGAGAAATACTCTTTGCATTGTTTCGTCCACCGGCAGGCGGGACGGGTTCGGACGAAAAAATTGAACTATCCGAAAGAGACAAAACTCGGATTGCTAAGGCGGAAGAAAAGGCGACTAAGCTTGGCTATGAAGTTAAAATTCGCTTGGCCTATCTAGGGCAAAATGAAACTGATGCAAGATTAAATATGCAGGCATTAGTCGGGACATTCAAGCAATACAATTCGACTAATTTAAATGGTTTTAAACAACTTGGTGGAAGTTTTAATCGGAATGATCTAGATGCTTACAAGATTCGCCAGTTCTCGAGTCATGGTTTTATCTTGAATATTTCTGAGCTTGCTTCGGTGTATCATTTGCCACATACATCAGTAGAAACGCCAAATATCGTGTGGGCTACTTCAAAGACCGCTGAACCACCGGCTAAATTACCGGTATTAACTGGCGAATTGTCAAATGACGAAAACGTGTCGGCTTTTGGTTTAACGAATTTCCGTGGTATTAATCATCAATTTGGACTCTTAAGGCGTGACCGTTCCCGCCATGTTTATATCATCGGTCAAACTGGGGCAGGGAAAAGCGGTTTACTCGAACTATTAGCGCTATCGGATGTATTTTATAACCAGGGCTACTGTATTATCGACCCGCATGGGGATTTTGCGATTGACAACCTTAGGTTTGTACCGGAGTCGAGAGTAAAAGACGTAGTTTATTTCAACCCAGCAGATACGGCATTTCCGGTAGCATTTAACCCGCTCGAAGTTTATGATCCGGCCAAAAAACCAAATGTTTGCTCGGAAGTGATTGGGGTGTTAAAGAGAATGTTCGGTGACTCTTGGGGCCCAAGGCTTGAGCATATTCTCCGCTATACTTTGCTGGCTTTGCTCGATAGACCGTCTACGACTTTACTCGATATTTCGCGACTTTTGACTGATAAGGATTTCCGAAAGGAAACTCTAGATTATTGTCAGGACGTAACGGTACTACAATTCTGGAAGCACGAATTTGGTCAATGGAATGAAAAACAGGTTAATGAGTCGATTGCTCCGGTGTTAAATAAGGTTGGGGCGTTTACGGCAAACCCAATTATTCGTAATATTATCGGACAACCAAAGTCTTCATTTGATATCCGCAAGATTATGGATGAAGGTAAAATCTTGGTGGTTAATCTGTCTAAGGGGTTAATTGGCGAAGATAATGCGGCAATTCTTGGTGCGTTCTTAGTAACCAAGGTGCAACTTGCGGCGATGTCGCGTTCGGATATCCCAGACGTAATGAATCGTCGTCCGTTTTATTTATACGTGGATGAGTTCCAAAACTTTGCCACGGATTCTTTTGCAGTGATTCTCTCGGAGGCGCGTAAATATGGCCTAAATCTTACCGTAGCGAACCAATACGTGGCCCAAATGACCGATTCGGTGCGCGATGCGGTGTTTGGTAACGTCGGGACGACAATTTCGTTTAGAGTCTCTGCTGACGATGCACCAGTGCTAGTTAAACAGTTTGAGCCAACTTTTGAAGAGTCGGATATCATCCAGCTCAATAACCGCCATTTTGTGATTTCAATGATTATCAACGGTGAAAAAGTACCAGCGTTTTCGGCTACGACTTTGTCGATCCCAGATACGCCAGCAGATAATTTGGATGCGATTATTGCGCATTCGCGAGAATATTTCGCTCGACCAAGGCTGGAAGTTGAGCGTGAAATCCGTGAAACGATTGAGCAATCCGAGAAATACAAGAAGGAATTGTCGGATTCTGGTAGGCAAGACGCCGAGCCTAAGCTAGTAATTGAGACTAAGGAAAAGCCGGTGTTTAGACCAGTTAATAATACTAGTCAAACCGAACATAAACCGAACACTAAATATGTGGCTTCACCACAGGCTGAATTGAGAAAATCTGGCCTTAGCCCCAATGCAGCTGAAGGCAAAGAAAGATTAGGGCTTAAAGATTTAGCAAATCTGGTAGCGGGGAAAATCAATGAAGATAAGGTAAACACTAATTCCGAAAAACAGGACAACAAAAAAGGGAAACGTAACAATAAAAAATCCCGAGCCATGATTAAGAAAGGGAAAAAGCGTTTCGAAAAAAAGACTACCCCTGTAGTTCCCCCTGTAGATAATTCTGATAATGGTACTCAAAAGGAGACCATCTTCTCCCCTGTTCGTCCAGAGATAGAATATCAAGAAAAATCGACCATTAATATTAATCCGTCACATGACTCTCTACCCCTGTCTACCCCTGTTAGGCGCACAGATGGATTTGTAGACAAAGATAATTCAGTAGACGGATTCTTAAGTATAAAGCACTAGAAATAGGGAATAAAAGAAAATTCGAGTTACTTGCAAAACGGGAACTCGAATTTTTATTGGAAAAACCAGGATTGATGGGCCTTGGTTTAAGCATAAGTTTAATGTCGCACAATGCATATTTTAAGACATAAGCACTTTGGATTTTAGACGGTAACTTAATCGTCTAATAAGGATGTGATTCTGTGGGTGGGCGAGAAATAAGCCTTGTAAATAAAAACCAATAGTCATTGTTTGCAGCCAAACCAGCTTATTTTGAAGTTGGACTTGGGCAGTTGTAACTCCCACAAAATCCGGCAGACGCTCGCGGCTTATTGCCTAATTACAGCGGTTTTTCAGCAGACATTCTCTTTACCTAGCTCTTATTAAGGGTTTCTATTCAACTACTCAGGTTGGCCGCTCGCGTAACTGGGATTTTGTGAAAGTTACAACGGGCCAAATCTTTTTTATACTTCAAAATAAGCTGGTTTGGCTACTACCCCTGTAAATGTCGCTTTTTGGTCTAAATTTTGGCTAAAATTTTTTAAATTTGACATTTCCCCGTTTTTATTTCCCTTTTTTCGTTTTTCCCTGTTTTTTTGCATATTTGATTCTCTGCTGATGCAAATATACCCAAAAAAGCAAGAACAAAAACCGAACAAGAATAGGGCATTATGAGAATTAAACAACTAGAACAAAAACCGAACAGGTGTGATTCTCTATTTCCAGTAGGCTTTGTTGTCGATACGGAGATCGATGTATTCGAAGTCAGTGATTCCCTGTGTTTCTAGGTATTTAAGCATGCGGACGGCATCTTCGGCAGTTACGCCCGCGCTTCGATCGGTGATGGTTTTTAAATATCCGCTGTAACCTTCGAGATAGATGTCGACTTCACGGATAGCCTGCTGGCGGATGACGGCCTTAATGGGCTGAAGGCCTAGCTCCTTTAAATCGTATTCGATTTGGCCGATGTATTCTTTCATACGATTTGTGATAGAACTACTGCTCGGCGCGCCTTCGTCAATTATATCTATACTTGGGGTATAATCTATGGCATCTCTTGGTGGCTCTTCGGTTGGTAGTTCTTTACTGCTGCTAATGAAATTAATCAGTAAAACCACTGCTACAACAATAATAATCAAAAACACCGTCGAAGAGAGTAAAATGCGCATGACTTTCTTTTGCTTGTCTTTTTTGCGGGCCTTGGCACGCTCATTGGACGTTTCTAGCTTTTCCCTGGCTTCGCCGATAGTGCGGCCGAGTCGCATGGTGGACTTTTTGTGGTCGCGACGACGGACAAGTTTGGGGGGCTGATTTATGCTCTCTGGCATTTATCAAAGCTCCCCTAAAATGATTTTGGCTAGACATTTGGCGGCATCGGATTTGGCTTCGGTGGATAGTTTGTCGGCCATATCGGCACGAAGGCGGGGTGATTTGACTAGATGCCTGATTTCTTCTAGGAGAAGTTTGGGGTCTTCCATCATTTTGGCATCGCCTATCACCGATGCGGCACCTAATTCTTCTAGGCGACTGGCGTTTTTGACCTGATGCCCACCTGGCAGACGTTCGAACGGAACAAGGATGGTCGCTTTGCCCAGAGCCGCCATTTCGGCTATCGTAGTGGCTCCCGCTCGCGAAACGACAACGTCGGCGGCGCCCAAAAGCTCATTCATGGTGGTGTTGAACTCCCACATGCGGAAGTTTGATTCTAGATTGGCGTTTTCCCAGTTTTCGTAACGCTTTAAATCAACCATGTTTTCGTAGTGCTTGCGGCCGGCAACCAGTGCGACCGATGTGAATTCGAGCAGTTCGGGGAGAATAATACGGGTGACTTCATTGAGATTTTCTGAGCCTTGGGAGCCGCCAGTAATGACAACAAGGGATTTCTCGGGATTAAAGGAAAAGGCTTTTTTGTAAGACATCTGCTTGGTCGGATTGACTTTTTTGAATTCTGGGCCAACTGGAATCCCGGTCCAAACGTAGTTTGGATGTTTTTCTTGAACTTCTTCTGAAATTGGCATGCCAAATGCAACTTTTTTGGCTTTTTTCATGAGTATACGATTGGCAAGGCCAGCTACGGTGTCAGATTCGTGAATGACGTAAGGGATTTTGTAACACTTAGCCATTAGGCCTACTGGAAGGCAGACGAAACCGCCCTTTAAAAAAATGACATTGGGGCGAGAAGTTTTACGAACGAGACGACAAAATGATACGATAAGGCCACAAACAAACCCCAAAAAGCCCACGATGTTGCCCCAGATTAAATCTTTAAGAGTGACATCGAGATGGATAAAATAATCTTTGAATTTCCAATTTGAATAGCGGTGAAGCTTGCCGGCTGGGATACGACGAACGCGAATGTATGGTGTTTTTTTGTGGCGGACTTCTTCGCCCCATTCTACACCTATCTCGGTGGTAAGCTTTGTGACATTTTTGTAATACTTAAAATCCGTCCAAAATTCAATTTCGGCACGGGGTTTTAATGCAATTATTTCACGAATTACGGCGACGGCTGGTGTAATGTGACCCCCTGAGCCGCCTCCGACTACTAATATCTTCATTATTGATTACCTCTCTACTAGTATAGCACGAAATCTGCAAACTTAAGCCAATTGCGAACGATATAAACACCATACTGGTGCCACCATAAGAGATAAGTGGCAAGGTGATGCCGGTTACTGGAATCAGCCCGGTCATAGCCATAATGTTTACTACCACCCCGGCTAGAACCCACGAAAACACGCCTATGACAGTAAGCTTGTTGTTGTCAGAATTGGCATGCTCTGCAACCTTTAACATCCGAAGCAGAATGGCCGTAAAAATCATGAGGATAAGAAACAGGCCAACAAACCCAAAGGTTTCGCCCATGATGGCAAAAACGGAGTCGTTGATGGATTCTGGCAGATAACCGGTAGCCTGGACGGAATTGCCAATTCCGACGCCAAAGAAACCGCCAGTACCGATTGCAAGCATAGCATTATCGACATGATAGGTCGAATCGGACGATTCCCCGCCCGTTAATGTAGTAAGCCAAGCATCGACTCGTTGCATACGATGGCTTGACGTGGCGACAGCGCCAACCGCAACGACAATGATTAGAGCGAGCATGATTAAATATTGCTTAGCTGGCACACCGGAGACTAGGAGCATACCAAAGATGATGGACATCAAGGTGACACCGGTACCCAGATCACCTTGAGCTATAACCACGAGGAAAAGCGATAATCCACAGATGATGATAAGTGGTAACCAAAACTCTTTCCATTTACCAATGTCGCCTTCGGCTTTTTTGCGTGAGAGAAAATCTGCTAAGTAGATTACCATTGCTAATTTTAGAAATTCGGCCGGTTGGAAGCTGAATCCCCCAAAATTGAACCAACGACATTCACCAAGCTCGCATCTAGCTAGACTTGAACCCGACAAAGATAAGAGCCAAAGAAGCCCTGACATAACTAACGCCACTATCATGATTGGTTTGGCATATTTTTGTAAGTATTTGCTAGGAATGACTTTAAAAGCTAGAAAAAAAGCAACTAAAGATAGCGCCACTGAGCGTAACTGGCCAA
Source organism: uncultured Candidatus Saccharibacteria bacterium (assembly GCA_947304075.1). Classification (GTDB taxonomy): domain Bacteria; phylum Patescibacteriota; class Saccharimonadia; order Saccharimonadales; family Saccharimonadaceae; genus Nanosyncoccus. The sequence goes on along the minus strand of CAMYZY010000007.1, from coordinate 9,923 downwards.
CAAAAAAATAATTTGCATCATAATCTGTGCCGTAGGTGTTATTTAAAACATTTGCGCGCATCGGGCCGATAGCGTAAATAGTGATTAATCCAATCGCTAAAAGAACAAGGGTAGCAAATAGTATAACCAAATCTGATTTATGTTTGCGATTCATGATAAATGGCCCAGAGCTCGCTCATTTATTATCATATTGCACCACCAGTTGCAGCGATAAAAATACCGAGAATAGCACACACTCCAGCAACAATCCAAAAACGCATAACGATCTTAGCTTCTCCCCAGCCTAGAGCTTCTAGGTGGTGGTGAAGTGGCGCAGAAATAAAGATTTTGCGATGGAAAAACTTTTTGGAGGCTAATTGAAGAAGGCTTGAACCGGCTTCGATTACAAATGGCAGACCGATGATGGGCAAAAGCAGGAAGGCATTAGTCATCATAGAGACGATGCCAAGACCAGCACCTAGGGCGAAAGAGCCAGTGTCGCCCATCATAAAACGAGCAGGTGGCACGTTGAACCAAATATAAGAAAGTAGCCAGCCTACAACCGTGAGACAAAAGCCAAATAAAAGAACGTTCCCTTGCAAGAGCGCGATTACGCCATACGAGGCATAAGACAACATGGCGAGACCACCAGACAAGCCATCGAGACCATCGGAAATATTAACAGCATTTGATGTAGCGACTACAGCAAAGGCAAAAATGATAGTCATCCAAACCATTCCAACGTTAAAGTCGCCGACAAATGGAACTAAGATGTTCGTCCAACCGAGTTTAACTGAGAAGAACCAGCCCAGTACTATACCCACTAGAGTGATGAGCATAAATTTTACCGGGCCACGGAGTCCAGCGGCTCCACGTCCACTACCAAAAATATTAATAATGTCGTCGATAACTCCAACTAAAGCACCACCAAGAAAACCAACCAGCGGAAGCCAAGTTTGGCCTCTATCTAGATTAAAAATCCAAGTTACAGCGGTTACAGAAATGACACCGATTAAACCGGCCATCGTAGGAAATACGTGTTTAAATTTATGAGCGTGAAGTTTACGCATAACCGGCAAATCTTTGCCATCAACTGTAGTTTGCTTTTGTTTTTTCCAAAACTTATATTTGTAGGCAAAATGGGTATAGAACGGAGTTAGGGCCATTGAGAATAAGAATCCACAGAGAGCTAACAGGAGTCCTTGAAATATTTCTTCGTTTAATGTTGTCATAACCATATTATACCACATTTATAGCGAGTCCTATCGTTACACATCGGCAGGTTTAACCTTGTAATAGTCAATTAGATAATTAGAAATGTTGTCAAATAAACTCATCGCATCACCAGAGCCAATCGATTGGCCTTCGCCCCACATTTTTACCATGATGACATACTTTGGCAATTCTCCTGATGTGCCAATAAAACCAATATAGGAACCAATCAATTCGGCAAACGAATCATCGTAAGCGCCATCCTTAACGACCTGTGCAGTACCGGATTTGCCACCGATATCGTAACCAGCGCGATCAATACCAGCGCGAACTTTGTAATTACGGTTGTGAATCAACATTTCACGCATCATGGCAGATGTTTCGTCTGACAAAATCTTGTCTTCTACGTGATTATCTTTAGCGGATGCTATTGTATCGCTATCAGCTAAGGCCGACGGAGTGCGCCAAGTGCCACCGTTGATGACAGCAGAAAACGCAGTTGCAGTTTGGAGCATGGTGATACTTAGGTTTTGACCGAAAGTTAAGTTGGCATAGGTTGAATCACGCCCCCAGCCTTCATTTGGATCTGGAATATAGCCTTCGGCTTCGGCTAATTCAACTCCGGTTGTATGGCCAAGACGAAACTTATTATAATAATAGTCAAAAAGCTTTTCCCTGCCTTGCTGGTTGATTTGATTTGGATTATCACCTAGAAGTTTCAGAGCATAAATGGAGCCAGTGTTAAGAGACCAATATAGAGCGTCACGCATGGTGATGGTACCGTATAGACTTCCCCTTTGCTCAGCGTTCCAGATTTTCCAACCGTCAACTTCTTCATAATGATTGTTGAAATAAGTGGTGTCTGGAGTCATTTTGCCTTCATTGATAGCGGCCGAAAAGGCAAAGTTTTTACAAATCGAGGCCGGTTCATAAGGCACATCCACAACATAATTATTATAGGAAGAGGCATCACTCACATTACTGTAATTTGCTGGGTTGTAATTTGGTAGATTTGCCATGGTGAGAATTTTACCAGTGTTTGGATCCATTATTAATACGGATGCTTTATCTGCTGCGGTATTATTGATGGCTTCTATAGCTAAATCTTCAACACCTTTTTCGAGACCACGATCGATACTTAGAATAATATTGTCACCATTTTTGGCTGGGATTTTAATATTGTCGTTCCCTATCGATAGGGCCACTTTGTTAATATCGGCGGTAGTTTTAAGGAGACCATCTTCGCCTGCCAAGGTTTGATTTAAGGAACCTTCGACTCCGTATTGACCAATCCCGTCGGCGTTAACAAAGCCAAGAAGACCAGAAGCGAATTCTCCTTCTGGATAAACACGTTGATTAGTTTTATGGAGCCAAATGGCTGGGATTTCGGCTTCAATGATTTTTTCGGCGATTTCGCGGGGCACGCTTCTTGCTACAATGGCATATCTTAAACCTTCTTGACTGTAAACGTCGTCAAGGTTTTGAGTTTGATAATCTTTAGCATAGTTTTCTAGGACACTTTGGATATCTTCTTTTTTGGTGACAGCTGGATCGATAATAATTTGGTAGGTAGTTTGGTTTAATACTACTGCTACTGGCTCACCGTGGTCCATCATATAAATTTCGCCTCTTCTAGCTACGATAGTTTCAAGAAGCGTGTGTTGCTCATTGGCTTTGGCTACCCAGGCGCCGTGTTCGATAATTTGAATGAAGAATAATCTAATCGCAATTATAGCCATTGCGATTAGTACCACATTTTTTAAAATCTGAAATCTATGCCCAGTTGATTGGTTTTTAGTTTGATTATTCCTTGACATATCCAGTTACCGTGGCGTCTTCCATCGTTGTCGCAACGGTACTATTCCTGGCGGCCGCAACTGAATTGAGACGTGCTTTTTCGACTGCGAGATCATCTTTTAATACTGTCATTTCATTAATTTCGGATTCGACTGAAGATATTTCATAATCGTAGCTAGTAGCTCTCGTGCCTTCTGCGACATAAATTAAGCCAAACACTAATGTTAGCATGCAGATAATAGCGATCTGAGAAATAGAACCAAGGCTTCTTTTGGTGTGGCGAATAGTATTGCGATTGCGAGCAAAACTATTGCCGATCGGCTCTCTCCTAGTTATGTATGTCTGGTTAATCATTTTTGGTTTTTATCCTCGCTATTTATGTTTTTATTTTGGTTTTGGTTTTTTATGGCCTTGGTCTTAGTCCGGGGTCTTTCTATAAGCAGAGCTATAAGTGACTTTATAGTAGTGTCCCCGGGAAGGTCATACATTTTTCACACTCTCTAGTGAAAACTCTTTTTTGGTAGGCCACACTCTGGCCCATGTCACTGGTCCCGGAATCTCTCGGGGTTGGTCTCCCTTCCCCGAGAGCGAAGGGAGACTAGCGGAAATTTACCTTGATGGTTTGTTTGCGAGATTTATTCGCAACTACGATTTGCTTTGGCATTTTTGCCTCCTTTGTTTTATGTTTTTATTTTTATCAATTCCCTTTACGAGCTACTCGCAGTTTGGCGCTTCTAGCTCTTGGGTTGATAACTAATTCGTCGGTGTCCGCAATGATAGGTTTTTTGGTAACAATGGTTAATTCTGATTCCTCGCCGTGGCTAGAAGCTTCTTTGTAATATTCTTTTACAAGGCGATCTTCTAAACTGTGGAAGGTAATAATTCCGAGTCGGCCGTTTTTGCTAAGTAATTTGGGAAGAATAGGCAGGGTTTTTTCGATTTGGTCTAACTCGCCATTTACCACGATACGAATGGCTTGGAAAATTTTGGTGGCAGGATGGATTCTAACGTACTTAGACTTTGATTTGATGATGTCGGCTAGTTCTTTAGTGGTTTTAATCGGGCGACGGTGTACTATTTCTTTTGCAAGCATACTTGCACGGCCTAGTGGCTCTTCGCCATAGGTGGTGAATATGTTTGTCAACTCACGTTCACTGTATTTATTAATGATGTCTGCCGCCGTTAAGTTTTGCCTTCTATCCATCCGCATATCGAGTGGAGCTTCGGTTTTGAACGAGAAGCCGCGCTCTCCCATATCTAGTTGCGGAGAAGAAACTCCAAAATCAGCCAGTATGATGTCAAAAGTGTTTCCACACTCGAAAAGTTGCAGCACTGCACTATAAAAGTCCGTATGCATAATCTTGGTCTCTGGTGGGAAAAGGCTTGTTAGGTGATTAACAGCAAATTCGTCACGATCAACCAAAACTGTGTTTTTATAGTTCTGTGTCACAGCCAAAATTTCGCTAGCATGTCCACCGTAACCGGCCGTCAAATCCAAATACGACTCGCCTGGTTTTGGATTAAGGTATGCTAGAACTTCTGACAATAATACAGGGTTATGAAGTTTCTCCATGTATATATTATACATCTTTTTTCGCTTGAGACCGTTCAACTAGAAACTTCAACGTTTTTGTTTCTGCTTTGATTTTTGTTTTGTTACACAATGAATCCACCACGATTTACCAGCGCGAAGCTAATCATATATCGCAGCCGTTGAGAGACTTATTGTGTTTTAGACCATATAGAGTTTTATTGGGAGGTGTGTTTTAGGGAAGGAACACGCGATTTTTTTGACGCATCTCGCTTAAGATTTAATGCGCGTGAAGCTCCTAGATGATCGGTCTCAAACTGATTTTAAAGTACAACTTTTTGTTTAGCGTTTTTATTTATTCTTTCGCTGTTTTTAGTTTATTATATTTTCGTCAAAAAAGCAAGTGGTTTTTTGGACTTTTTTTAATGTTTAATTAAGCTTGAGTTTTCCACAATTGTGGACAAATACCCTGTTAATTTACCGAACAATTCCCCCTTGTATTTTTGCTATATTATTTTGTAATAACCGAACAATATAATAGTTTGAATCTATTTCTTCGTTAAATTTCGTGTTATAATGGAATAAATAAGTGGAGATAAAATTATGGAGAATACTGGTGAACCGTTTGATGTGTTCTTGTGGGCGAATGAGATTGACGAAGTAAAAAATAACGTGTCGGCGGAGTTGTTTTTGTTTAATAAAAACTATACGCCATTTAAGATCAAATACTCAGATAAACTGACTGGCGCTGTAAAGGCAATGTTCATGCAAGAGGCGGTTTCTTATATTATCAAAGAAGCCGATAAAGGGTTAGATTGTCGTGAATACGAAAAGGCTGACGGTGAAGATAAGGTGATTTATCGCACTTCCCTTTCTAAGGTCGGCCGAGCCGAGACCTTAATCCACCTGATTGAAAATGAGTATAAAGATATTGATTATTTTTCTGAAAATGAGTATGACTTCAAGAAAGTAAAAGGCATTATCGCGAAGTTTACTTACCCAGGAGAGACTGGGATGAAGACTTTTTATATTGCGAAGATTTTGCCAGCTTCGGCGGCACTCAAAGGGGCGACTTCTTGGGAGATTAATGGTGAGTCATTTGAACCGTTTTCAGCCGAAATTGCACTTAAAATGCCAGATGACAACCAAGTGGCGATTGTGGATGGCAATATTATCGTGTTTAATCAGGCGAAATTCGAGAATTTGTTCCAGTACGATTACAAATCACAGGTAATCGCAGAAGCGAAGGCAAAGGAACTAACTGAAAAGTATAAATTGTCGTTTGCGGAAGGGTTAACGCTTGATTCTCTTTTGGCTGACAAGAAGCCGATCTTGAAAAAAGTGCAAGCGATGGATATTGCGGAAGAAATGCCACAAGACAAGCTACTGGACTATGCGGACGAGATGCAACTTGAGCTCATGACTGATGACGATGGTTCGATAATTATAATGGATGATAAAGATTTGACGATGTTCGTAAATCTTTTGAATGAAGATTATTATATCTCACCAGTGAATGGTAAAAGATACGAAATTAAGTCGAAAAAATTGCTCGGCGAACCAGATGGTGAACCACCAAGAGGTTAGATTAGATTATAATTCAAAATAAGCCTTGTCGGTGAAGTTGGATTCGCCGAGAGTATGGAAAGTCTTTTCGAGATCTTGGCGAGCTTCGAAGACGGAGTCTTTGTCAACTAGGGTCGATTCGATTTTGGCGTAATAACCCTGGAGATTGTCGACTTTGTCTAGATAAATATAGTTTCCTTCGCTCATTTTTAGGCTTTGGCGACGACGAGATACTTCGGCCATCGGTTTAAAACCAAGTTGCAGAATGATATTGACGAGTTTTTCGTAATCGTCAACTTCGGTTTCTTCGACGATATCGACACCGGAATCTTCGATATGGCGTTTCAAAATAAAGAAATACTGGGCCGGCCTATCGACGGATTTCATTTCGGTGCGCATGATAAGACGCGGAAAATTGGAATTTGGCTTGTAGTTTCTTGGAACATAGATACGGTCATGTTGCCAGTAGATAGACGAAAAATCTAAATCGATTTCGGAAAGTTTTTGTTCAAACTCATCACGGTTTTTTAGTTTACATTTGAGAATGACTTTTTTCATAGGATTATTATATCACATATCCTGGCTTCGACTGATTTAACCCCGTTAAAATCGTTTTCAGTGAGTTTAATGAGTGGCTCAATCGTGATTGTCGGATCGGTAGGGTCTAGATTTAGCCATTTTTCGGGTGCAAAAAAGGCAACCAGCTTTAAATACTTGCCATTTTTATCGCGAAGATCGAGCCGTAAGTGATTTGCATCGGCGCCCATACGCGTCATACCGGTAATCTGAATATTTTTTAGGCGAAAAATCGGCTCTTCGTTCCCTGGCCCGTAGGGTTCAAGCTGTTTTAATTCATCAAGAAGACTTAAATTGATTTCGGAAAAATCTTCAAGAGTAAGGTCGGCATGATGTTTTAAATAATCTGTTTGGTTGGTAAGATTAAGGCTTCGATAATAGTCATTGATTTGCTCACGAAAACTATAGAGATTTTCTCTTTTGACCTTAACTCCAGCCGCTGCGGCATGGCCACCACCGCTAATTATGGTGTCAAAAGCATAATTTAGGGCATTCGCGAGATTTAAATCGCCAAAACTCCGGCCAGACCCTTTAAAAATGTCATTTGGTGTTTCGGTTAATACAAAAGCGGGTTTGTGATATTTTTCAACGAGATGGCCGGCAACAATTCCAAGTATGCCTTCGTGCCACTTGCCAGTCTCGATAATAACTGGGTTGTCATCAATCCCACGTTTTTCGATTTCGCGGATGGCGAGATTTTGCTCAGTTTTACGTTTTTTATTTAATTGTTCGAGTTTTTCGGCAATTGGCGCGGCTTCGATTTGGCTTGCTGATCTAATGAGATTTAAAGATATTTCGGCGGTATCAAGCCTTCCTGCGGCATTGAGACGGGGACCAATTTGAAAGCCGATTGATTCTGAGTTTAAATGCTTGACACCGGCTCTAGTCATCAGCTCGATGAGACCAGGGCGGCGAGTTTTTTCGAGAACTTTGATGCCGTAAAACCCTAAACGGCGGTTTTCGCCGGTAAGTAACATGCTGTCACAGATAGTACCGAGTAAAACTAGGTCAAGAAGCCATTTTTCTTGGCCGTTTTTAATGAGTCCTTCTTTTGCCAAAGCTTCGGCGAGCTTAAAAACAACGCCTACACCAGCAAGGTTTTGTAGCGATGTAGTGGGCTGATCCTTGCGGTGTGGATTAATAATAGCTAGCGCGTTAGGCATGGTGTCATCGGTTTCGTGGTGATCGGTGATAATAGTATCAATCTTTAGTTCATTTAATTCGTCGATGATTGCATGGTTGCGGGAGCCGCAGTCTACAGTAATTACCAGTGTAATATGATGCTTTTTGGCTCGTTCGATGAGTTTTGGACTCATACCATAGCCGTCGGCAAAGCGGTCTGGAAGCATGATTATAATATTGTCTTTTTTTATACCACTGGCAATTAAAGCTTCTTCTAGAGCAGTGCTCGACGTCACGCCGTCGACATCGTAATCTCCGTAAATTAGTATTTTTTCTTGACTTTTAATAGCGGTTTTGATGCGGGCTACGGCTGTTTGCATGTCGTATAACGAAAACGGATCAATGCCGTTTTCGTATTTTGGGGTTAAGAAATCTTTATTAAAATGACGTTTTTTTAGCAACTGTTCAAATATTTTACTCAATTTTATCCCCTGTTAGCCGATAGTTTTGGATGGCTTGTTGCCCTTTTGGCTTTTAATTACGATGCTTTGTAATTCCTTTAAAATCGGGAAGGATTTATTGGTTTGATAGATTTTGGTCTTACCTTTTTTGGTTACCAATAAAAAACCACCCTTAGCCATACGTTCTAATTCCCTTTGGATGTTGCCTGGATCTTCCTTGATGAGCTTCGCTAGGCCCCTGACGTGAGTTTTGAAATCAGGGTATTTGGCAAAAACTACTAGAATCTTGCGGCGTACCCTAGAAGTTACAAATATTTCTAACATATTTCCTCGCTTTAACTTATCTTATTATAACATAGTTTTTGTAAAAATTACAACGATATTAGAGTTATCGTATAAAATAAGATAAGATTCCGCTTTTTTATTGTTTCTTTTCCGCAAGGGCTGCGCTGATTGCTCCGTTTTCTGGGACTAATTCATTGTTACCGTATTCATCATTAATTCTACATTTTTCCAAATCAACAGTTTCTGACTGCCCAGTGTATGCATTCATATTATAATAATGGACCTTGGCCGTCACCCCATCATTATTGCGAACGAGACTCATTAGAGATTTTATTTCCTTAGATGCTGCCATTTTATAAGGTAATCGTTCTGGCGTTTCTTGGCCGAAGCCTGTTGTTTTGTCATATAGTAAGAAATTGGAACTATTAAAAGACGTTGTGGATGGTTTGTAGCTTTTAATCTCCCTAAATATTTCAACACCTTCGTTATCAAATACTCTCGTCTGTGTTTCGCCATAAACTGATCTATACCCTTCATTCGGATGACCGCTTTTTCCTTGTCTAAAGAGTTCTTCGTCGGCATTATTATATATATTTATAGATAGTAAACCTTCGTCTGTAATTCTAAATGTAGTCTCTGTAAAATCGCCTTTGGCGTGCATTTCGTAAGCAAAATCGTCGTCATTTAATCCGTATTTGGATCGTTCTGCGCTGGCGGAAGAAATGGCTAAAGAACCATCGTCTTTTATATCAAAAGCTATTTCTCCTCTATTGTTCGTTTTACTGCCAGAAATGTCGCCAAAGTATTCAGCTTTCATACCCTTGTCGCCTTTGTTATTTATTGCTATTTCCTTGGCGCGACGTAGCTCTCCCATATCGCCTTCAAGTATTCTAGCAAAGGCTGAATTCTCTATAATTCGATTATCTGCACCCATTTCGCCGAGTTTTTCAATCATTTTTGGAGTTTTAAGTAATTGCTCAGGGTTTAATTCTTGTTGCTTCTGGCTTTCGCCCAAATTCTGCCACTCATTCATCTCAGGATTCTCTTGTTCGCCAACTGAGATCGTATTAGGATTATTCATTAATCTCCTTTACTCGCACCTAAACAATGCGTCTCTTATTTTGTTTACTCGCAAAACAGCCTTATTTCACTTAATTAGTGTTAAATTGGTTATAGTTTTGTGTTTTTATTATACCATAATGAGACGTCATTTACTGATAGTTGTCTAGAATTTCAATCTGCTGCTTATGCTTAGTTTCTTTCTCTTATGATGTATAATAGAGATATGTTTTACGAGGTGATACCGGAAGGAAAGGTGGAGTCGTTTGTTTATGATTATCCTGATTCCCTTTTGCCTGGTCAAATTGTGATGGTGCCAGTTGGTAAAAGAGTGT
>CAMYZY010000006.1 GCA_947304075.1 uncultured Candidatus Saccharibacteria bacterium | reverse complement strand
GCGCTGCCTTTGCAAGGCAGAGGTCCAGGGTTTGAGTCCCTGTTACTCCACCATTACAAGAAGCCGGACGGTTCTCACCGTCTTTTTTTGTGAGAAAAATATTGAGCTTATGTTATAATCATAAACATGAAAGATACAAGTTTGTTTACCGAAGAAAGAATACAACAATTACAAAAAACACGTAAGATTTTCCTTAAATTCGCGGTGTGGATATTGATAGCTGAATTAGTTTTTGGCGTATTTATCATTTTAACGGGCAGTTGGAACCTTGCGACTATCGGCAGAATCCAAGCAACCTTCTTATTGATAGCCTTGATTTTATTCGTAAACGTCTGCAACTTTACTCGTATGGAAACAGGCAATAAAATAATACAAATTTTTGCACTAATCGGATTCTTGAGTAGTTTGATTTGGGGAGTTTTTGCTTTTCTATTGATGTGGGAAATCGTGCCAACTGTTTGGATTGAAGAAGTATTACGAACTAGTAGTTACTCTAAATACTCGTATACCACAAGCATTATTCACATGACTATTTATACCAAAATAATGTTAATCATTTCTTATGTCGCTTCAGGAAGTTTTTGTATTTCCAACGTTTTGGCGATAAAAGAATCGATCAAGGTAGTAAAACCACTCAAAATCACCGCTGTAGCTTGTGTCGCTTATTTGTGGGCTTTCGGAACCATTACCACCCTAATTGAACCAGATTTTACAGATATCACAAAATTTTACCAACTAGCGGCATTAGCGGGGTTGGCATTTGTGATTACGACCATCGCAGCACTGATTATTTCAAATATGAACAATAAAAAACCTGCCAGATTGAATGCACCGATGAATATGGAGCCAGCACCGTATCTGCCAAAAACGGAAGCCGAATTAAGAGCAGAAATTGAAGAAAAAATCAGAAGGGAAATGATAGAAAAGGAAATCAGAGCAAAAATGGAAGCCGAACAGATTAACCCAAATATCGTCAACCCGGGAAACACCGAGCCAAATGACTTTAACGACCAAGTAAACTCTGGCCCTGAGTCCACTCCTTATCTTGGAAATTAAAAAATAATCACATTAACTGTATTTACTGTATCTTTATTTTGTGGTATAATCAATTTCACGGGGTTATAGCTCAGCTGGTTAGAGCGCGTCACTGATAATGACGAGGTCTGTGGTTCAAGTCCACATAACCCCACCAGATTATATATAACTCGGCATTTTCGCCGATTTTTAGTAGTAAATTTTTGTTAAGTACCTTGCCAACAATAGGGCGCAAAAATTGTGCATTTTTACGACAGAAAACTGCAAAAAACATGCATTTTGTCCCTGTTAAAATGTCTGTTAATACCCTAAACAATTTGGTTAAACATATGCTACAATAATAACATGCGAAGTGTTGACAGTTTATCGAATTACTCAATGGATTCTAAGCCTAAAAAAACACCTTGGGGTAGTTTATCTTCTGGTTCAATTAATTGGGATACTCTTGAATCTATCGACAACCCTGGCGATAGTGATTTGCCTAATTATAGTAGATCATTAGATTACCCAGATAGCTGGAAAAGATTAGATTTACCACGCGAAGTCTCAGAAACTTCAGTCCAAGAGCCTAACACACCTCACACCCATACGCCCGAAGAGGAAACGGAGACCCGAAAAAGACCGGAAGATATCGAGCGAAAGATACAAGAACTCCTTGATATGCTCAACCAAGCTATTTCTCCTAAAACAGAAAAAGAATCCGAATCTACTGCAACTAAAAATGACGAGCAAAAGGAAATCAAGCAAGAAAAAGAGGTAACTACAATAGGAAGCAATTCTAATCCAAACGATGATAATGGTAAACGCAATGAATCAGAAATCTCCCAAGATTTTATTGATTCAATTAATAACTGTAATAGTTATCAAGAAATGATAAACCTAATCGATAAAAGAGTAAAAGAATTATCGTCGCAAAGCAAAAAAGTAGCCAGGATGGGGGCTAAACAAGGGGTGATGGGAAGGTCGGCTTTTTCTAGTATTACTCACTATGATGGATTCATAACTCCCGAAACTATTATAGATGGAAGTTGGGATGGCGGAATAACCTACCACATTTATGACAACGACTATCTGTATCGCTTTGCATCGGGAATAAAAAGGCAAAACCTGCCAAAAAACGCTAATTTATTACAGCAAATTATGCCAATGCTAGATTCGTATTTTGGTTTCCCTAAGGATAGTACAGACAATCGAGAAAAAGTTCTGGACGAATGGATGATTCAAAATGCAGAATCTTTCTATGAAAAACATCCAGAAAAAAGACAAAGTGAATGGTTTGAAAATGGGTTTGATCAGATGTCGATTTCTGGTGATGCCCCAATTAGTGCATTTGAAGGTAAAAATGTAGCCCAATGCATAGAACGAGCCACATTGGCTCAAAACCTATTAAAAATATGTGGTTACGATTCGGAAATAGCATTTGGCTATTGTGCCTCTAGAGAAAAAACGGAAGCACATGCATTCAATTTGGTCAAAATAGGTGATAAGGATTATTTGATTGATTTTAGCAATACGGTTCATAAATATATGGATGGAAAGTTTGTTGGTAGGCAACCATATTATGTTATTTTGGACCAAAATAACAAAGATGCATTTTTGTCAGGTAAAAAGATAGTTGAATCAATAGATTATCATTACGAAAATGACAAGCGAGTAAATGAAAATAGAATAAGAAAATATAAAATAGGAGATAATTAAGCCGAACTAAGCCATAATATGAATTATTATACTTTTGATACCGAACTTCTTTCTCATAATACTCCTCTAACCTTAATAAGTTATCTTTTCTAAAAATTGTTAATACCTGCCCAATTCGCCCCCACCAGATTTTATAAACTTTGCAATTTCAAGATCTCGTCTATTTGAAAAACAGCCACTATAGCTTTCTGTTTTACCTTCATTCTTTTCTTGTTCGATAATAAAATCATCTAATTTCATCCAGATTGGCCTAAAATCTTCAGCCCTTTCATCTTCCGTATAATTTGTACCTACTTCCTTATCCGGTAATGCCTTAAACACATAAGAAACACTTTGGTCCCAATCATGATTGTTTCTGATATCTTCACGTTTCTCCAATACATATCCTATTGGGTTAATGTCATTAATCAAAAAACCAGTTTCTTCTTTAGCTTCTCTGTGCAGCGCTTCTATTATACTTTCTCCCTTGTCAATGCCCCCACCAGGAAGTTGCATGTATCCATATTTTTCAGACTTAACAACACAGATTTCATCCTTATCGTTTATTAACACTACTCGCACCGAGAATTTTATTTTGCCACTTTTTTCTTTTGGGGTGTCAAAACCAAAATCCATATCTGATATTCTAGCAATCTTTTTCCAATCCGTTTGGCGCTCTTCTTGAGTCGCATTTTCTGGGAAAAATAATACATCTATCATCTTAGATTTATTATAGCATAGGTATCTTATTACGCTGTAAGTTTCAAATACTTTTCTTCACCCCGTGACGCAATCACAAAGTACAAAAACAGCGTTATAATCGCGAAAACCGCATTAACCATCATTAGCCCAGCTGTTTGACCAGCCAAAAATACCGTCACAAAAATCAAAGATTCAGTCACGAGCACCATGCCCAGCCCCAAAAAAGTTGCCACCATCACACTCGCACTCTGTCTCACGACTACAGTATCATTTTCTGCATCAAATCTTGGATATTTTATATTAATTAATATCCCAATTAGCTCCGTTACGAGTGGCATCAATACCACGCCAATCAATACCAGTAGTGTATCAAGGAACCCAAACTGAAATCTAAACGCCATCACTAGGCTACCTATGGCGGTTACTGGTACGATCAAAAGTGTTGCCGCTAGCACCTTAGTCATGATGACTTTTTTGCCACTTATCGGTAGCGATTTTAGTATATTAAACGCTTTTCCTTCCAGTGAAATCAAAGTAGCGGTGATGCAGGTAAGTAAACTAGCAAATGCTACCATCGCAAGTGTTACACTTGGCAAATATGAGCTTATCTTATCAGCCGTTAACGGAAATTCTTCAACCGAAGTTGTTAGCGAATTTACGATATCATCAAATTTAACAAGTATTGCTCCTATCGCAATTACAAAAAACACTAACCCCATCGCCGTGTTCATTAATAATACAGGAGTACAAAAGTATCTAGTCATCTCTTTTTTAACCATCGCAAAAGTCTGGCTATGTTTTTTCAAGTTATAATTAACATTCACATTTTTTATCTGTTTTACCGTAGCAAGCCGAGTAATAATTTTAAAGCAAAAACGACTAATAACAATTACCGTAAGCCCCATTATCGCCAGATTAACCACTATAAAGATCAAGTATTCCCAGATATTAAAATTCGTCGCAAGATTCACAAACGTTGAAGCTGGATAATAGAACTCTGTCACTTTATTGCTAATCGCTATCATAGCGTATTCGCCGTTATTTGGTGACATATTAATCAAGAAAACTAAACCAACCGTCGCAAACATAGCCAAAAACGATAGCGCAATCTGTAGAAACGTCTTGTGCCTAAATCTCCCCGAGATTAACGAAATGACAAGCCCTATTATACAAGCAATCGTAATTGGTATTACTGGTATTAGCACTAGCATAGTAATCGCTACCACATAATACGATAAACCAACTTCGGCTACCATCGCATATGCAATAATCGCTGGCAAGAGAAAGATAAGGCAATACACCATCTCGAATACATAAAATTTAATTATCCTAGCAAACACTATCGTGGACTTTTTTATCGGCATCGCGAGCAGCATATCATTGTCTTTTGGTTTAAACAGTAAATCTATAGATTTATAACTGCCTTCCATTAGGATTATTAAAGTGGTAATCAATGCATAGATTACCAGAATTACCGATTCGGCGTTATCTTCTTTGAACAAGAATGCCATTACGCTAGCGCTTTGCAGCATCATCACCCCAATCAAAGTCCCTAATAAAAACGGCATCACTCGCTTAGAGCGCTCAGTTTTGCCAGAATAGTTAAAAAGCTTCAAACCCCCAGACATCGTGGCTGTAAGCAAGGAAAACAGCTTACTCATTTGGCCTCAAGCTCAAGGAATACTTTTTCGAGTGATTTATCGCCACGGATTTTCTTCATGTCGCCAACTTTTACAATCTGACCTTTCTTTACAATCGCCACTCTATCGCATAGCTTTTCTGCCATATCTAGAATATGCGTAGAAAAGAATATTGTCCCGCCGTCCTTCACGATTTGTCGCATTACTTCTTTCATATCAAAAATTGCCTTTGGATCTAGTCCCACAAACGGCTCATCCATAATCAAAATTTTTGGTTCGTGTGAAAGCGCCGCGATAAGCGCAATTTTTTGCTTCATCCCGTGCGAAAACGACTTAATTACGTTCCCAAGTTCACTTTCCATCCCAAACATTTCAGCATAGCGGGTGATATTCTTTTCACGCATCTCCGTCGGGACATCATACATATCGCAGACAAAATTAATAAACGAAATTGCTTTCATATCTTCATATAGTTCTGGATCATCAGAGATATAAGCCATCTCTTTTTTGCAAGCAATTGGGTCTTCTTTGATAGATTTTCCATCTATCAGTATCTCTCCTTCTTCAAAATCCAGTATCCCACAGATAGATTTAATTAGGGTAGTTTTACCAGCCCCATTATGTCCGATAAAAGCAAAAATCTCACCTTTTTTAACGTCAAAAGTCACTTTGTCGAGTGCCTTTTTACCCCCATAATATTTACACACATCCTTAATTCTAATCATATTATTATAATAGCATAAAAAAGGGAATCGCCTAACGTTTTTTAGGCGATTCCAAGGTCATACATGTATTTTAAGTAGCCTCGCAGTTTAATCTACTTAAAATTATCTCTATTTTATCTCACAAAATGCATAATGTCAATAGCCCTTTTCCACAATTTGTGCAAAACGACAAAGAATATTGTTCGGTTTTTAAAATATAGTTAAAACACATTTTTTAGAATTAGCATATTGACAAACCCTAAGCACTATGCTATAATGAAGATATTCACTCTATTATCATACATCAATGGGTGACGGACCTGGAAAGGGCTCCCAAAATTGTAAAACAATTTTGGGAAGGGAGAAGGTCCGGCAGGACCCATTGAGAATATGAACATTAGGGGTGGTGTTATTAATTTAAGAATTTGGTGGGCAGAATAGGAGTTCTAGAATGTCTGGAACTAAAGCTGGCGGCATGAAAGCTGCTGCAACTAACAAAGCCAAATACGGTAAAGAATTTTATGCCCGTATCGGTAAAAAAGGTGGTCAAAATGGCCACACCGGTGGTTTTGCTGCTAACCCTGCGTTAGCTCGCATCGCTGGTGCTAAAGGCGGTCGTATTTCTCGTCGTGGCCCAGCTAAAAAAGCTGCCTAAATTAAGTTAGATTTTCACATCTAGGACAATGATACTGAGAATCTGGCGTCTGAAATCGCGTTAGTCCACAGTTTGGACAACGCGATTTTTTGTGCAGCCAATCCCTATAAGTATCTAATTCTGTCTGGATGAATTCATCATCCATCTCTATATTGTAGTTTTTCGCCAGTTCTTTTGCTTTTTCCCAAGCGTTAGACTCCATTTTTATTCGTTCAATGTCTACATCAAAAGAATAATGCCCCAAAATCGCGTGAGAGAGCTCATGCAGCAGTAGCATTTCAAAATTAGACGATTCCAGTTCAACGACAATCGTCCGACTGGGGCGAAAAGCAAATTTTTTACCTAAAACAAACCTATATTCAGGATAATCGGTTTCGACTTGTTCTAACAGCTTTGTATTCATTTGGATAGGGAATCATTCTTTTCTAGTTGCTTAGCCAGTAGATAACAACCATAGATTACCGACTCGTTTGGCCGTTTTGGCCGCTTTAATTTCACCCCTAAATCAGTCGGTAGGTATTTTACATAAGCCTTAAATATCTTGCCGAGTGGCCCGCCCAAAACAATTGTATCTGGATGATACTCATGAATCACATCAAGAAGCCCCAGGTTAATCCGTTCTGCAATATCCTTCATTATCTCTTTTTTCCGTAGATTTGTAGCCCTGTCTACATGATAGTATTTCTCGAGAGCGCTCGCCGCAGCGATATCTTCCCACTCTAATTGTTTCCCCTGAAAAACATAGATCTTGTGTCCAGGCTCAAAATCGTTAGAAATTGGCAAAATTTGATTATTTTCGACAATCCCACCGCCAATGCCAGTTGAAAACGTCAAAAATACCGTCCTTCCAGTCAAACGATAACCTTCATATAATGAAGCTAGATTTGCATCATTCTCAAACCGAATTGGGCAATCGAACAAATTCTTTAAAGGAGAAATAAGGTCAAAATTGTCCCATTTCCGGTTTCCAAATTTGACTGAATAATTTTTTTGTACAATTCCAGGAATCGCCACCACGACAGATGAAATTTTATATTTTTTGAATCTTTGAAGATGGGAAGCCAAGTCATCAAGAAAAGTACTTGACCCCTGTGCGGTCCTAAATTTAACCTTTCTCACTACCCTGCCTCGTTTCGAAAACAGTGCAATCAGTGTTTTGGTGCCTCCAATGTCTATCGCTAGATACATACCTTGATTATATCATGATTTTTTGCTATAATTACACAAGTTTAGGCCCATTCATAGGTTAACGATGCCGATAGTATTAGTCGGAAATCTATGAATGGGTCTAAGGAAGGAATAATATTAATCATGGCAAATGCCAAAAAAATCACAATGGATGAACTTCTAGAGAAAAACGAAGATTCATTCAAAAAAGCAATTGCAGGAGATACTGTCAGTGGTACAGTTCTATCTGTCAAAAAGCACGAAATACTAATTGATTTAGGTGCTCAAGGAGTCGGTCTCGTACCACGCCGCGAAGCATCCTTTGTCAAAAACTTAAAGGAAGGCGACGAAGTTACTGCCTCAGTAATTGAAGCCGAAATGGATGATGGGTACGTCCTATTATCACTTCGTAAAGCCGTCAAGGACAAGGGTTGGGATGAAATACTATCCAAACTTGAAAATAACGAAACTGTCGACGTGACGCCATTTGACGCTAATCGTGGCGGTCTATTAGTAGAATACGAAGGAATTCGCGGTTTTCTACCAGTTTCACAGCTTTCTGCTGAGCATTATCCAAGAGTCGGCTCTTCCGACAAAGACGAAATCTTACAAAGGCTTAATTCTTTGGTTGGCAAGACTATTAAGGCTCGCATCTTAGATGCCAACAAGAAAGAAAACAAACTGATTCTTTCTGAAAAAGAAGCCATCAAAGATGGTCTCGCAGCAAGGTTTGCAGAGCTTAAAATTGGAGATGTCGTTAAAGGAGTCGTGACTGGCGTAGTCGATTTTGGAGTATTTGTTAATGTAGACGGCATCGAAGGATTGGTCCATATTTCCGAGATTTCTTGGGAACGTGTTAGCAATCCATCCGATTACGTCAAAGTTGGAGATATCATCGAAGCCAAAATTATTGCTATCGATAAAGAGCGCTTGTCTCTCTCTATGAAGCAACTAGTGGAAGACCCCTGGATTTCAGAAGTTGAAAACCTTAAAAAAGGCTCTAAGGTTGAAGGTACTGTCACTAGAATCACCCCATTTGGTGCATTCGTACAGATTTCACCAGCAGTGGAAGCATTAGTACATGTTTCGGAGCTTGGCGAAGGTTCTGACGTCGACCCAGAGAAGATCTTTACCTTAAATGAGCGTAAAGATTTCAAGGTACTTGATATCGATAAAGAAGGTCGCAAAATTTCTTTATCTATCGCCAAAAAATAATCGTCCAATTAGCCCCCTACTAGGGGGCTTTTTGGTATTGATTTTTTTAAGCTTTAGCGTTATGATATATATATCAAAAGAAAGGTCATCAAAATGAATCCAGAAAAAAACAATGCATCAGGCTCGGCAGAAGGACCGAGCGAAAGAATACCCGTAGAAGAAGGGTATTTAGGCAACGACAAATTTACTAACCCTTACGCAAAGGAATTCCAAGAATTCGTCCAAAACGAAAGGGATATGATTAGCAAATCACCCGAAGCTAATGAAAGGCAGTACAAGAAAGAACTAAAAAAAGACCAAAAAGCATACCACGATTTCATTTTTGATACGACCGAATACGGCAAACAGGCACGTGAAGCCGAAGCCAAACTCGAAAGATACAAAAATTTGCTAGAAAACCGCAGAAACGAAACCCCCGAAGCCAAAGCTAACCGATTTGAAGAATACAAAAAAACCATGGAAAATCGTGGGGAAAAGACTCTCGACGCCGACCAAATTCAGGAACAGTTTGATAATCAAAATCTTTCTGCCACAAATCAGATTCAAGAGCGAATTAAGGCTCAAGAAGAAAAAATCGCCAATCTTCGTCAAGATTTTGAAGATAGTTTAGCGGTTGCTACCCCAGAAGACGAAGAAGCCTTAAATAGATGGCGCCAATCTCAAGATGAGTTAGAAGCAAAACTTAAAGGAGAATCAGAAAAAGAACCTGAACCCGAGAAAGAACCCGAGAAAGAACCAGAGCCAGTAAAAGAACCCGAGAAAGAACCAGAGCCAGATCAAACTAAGAACGACGATAACTCGAAAACTGCCCCAGCGCCACATCGCACATCCGATCAGGATCGCGGTGCCACTATTCTAGAAAATGAAGACGATATTATTAATCGTACTCGCACCAAAGCATATCTTAACTCTGAAGAAGGCAAAGCCGAACAGGGATTCGAAGAAGGATTTGATAGATTATCAGATAGTTTAGATGATATGGTTGAAAGGAACGAGATTACAGTAGAGCAAAGAAACGAAAAGCTCGACCAAGCTATGGAAGAGTTTCTCAACCAAGTTGATAGAGTCCGCAGTGAGTATGAAAGAAAAATGAAAGCTGAAGCTCTAAGGCGTTTTACTAACGCCATCAATCCAAACAAGACCACAGACCGTCCTAAAACAGACGACACAAATAAAGATACCGATAAAGATAAGGATACCGATAAAGACAAAGATTCCAAAAAAGACACCGACAACAACGACAAGAATAAAGGCGACGATAAAGCAAACAAGCCGGATGATCAAAAAATCGACAAAGAAGCTGCCAGAAAAGAATTAGCCGAACTAAAAGCCAGAAGAGAAGAATTAACGAAAAAAATCGAAGAAGAACAACGTGGTATCGAAAAGATTCTTAATACCGTAAACACTATTCGTGCATATATGCGTAACGTTATAAATGAACTTATGGGTCGCCATATTAGTGGTGAAGACATAGGCTTGACTAGGAGAGGTTACCGTGATTTTCTATATGAGAATTATGACTGGATGGACAGAAAAATAGTCAGAATCTTAACCAACGATGCTGAATATAACGAAAAAAGAGACGATGCTAAATTTGCTAAAATTTGGAACAATCTTTCCGCAGACCAGAAGCACGATTTAATAGATAGACAATCATCTATGAGTGCTGTCGGTAATAAAAAAGGCCAAGCCTTTACTCAGTGGCTCAAAAAGAACCATTACATGAATTAATCCACTATCTACCATTTTATTCTTGCTTATGATATAATTATAGTAATCACATTTAAGGAGTTATTTTCGTGAAAAATCATAAAAAAGAATATCAAACCAGGCCTTGGTTAAAGTTTTATGACGAAGAAGGTATACCTAGCAGTATTGACTACCCAGATTGTTCAATGGTAGACATGGTTATGCAGTCAGCCGAAAAGTGGCCTGATAATACCGCTTACATTTATTACGGTCACAAAGTGACCTACAAAAATTTTGTTCGCAAAATTGAAAAGACCGCACGTGCTCTCAAAAACTACGGCGTCAAAGAAGGCGATCGCGTCACTATTTGTATGCCAAACACCCCTGAAGGCATCACGATGGTTTATGCCGTCAATATGGTAGGCGCCATTTGCAATATGGTCCACCCACTTTCATCCGAAAAAGAATTAGAATACTACATCAAAGTAGCCGAATCCAAATACGTACTAGTAATCGATGCCGTATTTGATAAGATCTATAAACTTCGTGACACTGCCGGTTTAGAGCGTATTATTGTGGTTCGTCCATCTGATGGCCTAGGTTTTCTCAAGAAAAAACTCTACAATACTCTTCATGTCAAAAAAGTCCGTTTGCCACTTAACGACAACAGGGTTGTCTTGTGGGAAGATTTTATTGCAAACTCATATTTTTACCAAGGGAATTATCACGAAGAGCGCGGCGGTGATGATCTAGCGGTTATCATGTATTCCGGTGGTACTACTGGCGCACCTAAAGCCGTCATGTTATCCAATCTAAACATCAACGCCGAATCAATTTGTGACGGTGCTATGATACGTCAAGTCGTACCGGGTGCTACGGTGCTCTCAATTTTACCTTTATTCCATTGTTTTGGATTGGGAGTCTGTATTCATACGCCATTATGTAGAGGTATGGGATGTATTCTAATTCCAGCCTTCTCGCATAAACAATTTGCTGACATTATTAAGAAAAATGAGCCTAACTTCATTGTCGGGGTACCAACTCTGTTTGAAGCTCTCATAAACACCAAACTTAAAGCTGATGATCTAAAATCGGTAACAGCTGTTATCTGTGGTGGTGATGCTCTAAACCAAACCCTACGCGACAAAGTCAACGAGTTTCTAAAGAGTCACGGCTCTGACGCTAAGATTCGTGTCGGCTACGGTCTTACAGAAGGTTCCGGCGCAGTGTGTCTTTCGCCAGAAAATACCTTTAAAGATGGCATCATTGGTGTGCCTTTGCCAGACATGACGTTCAAAATCATCAAAAACGATACCTTTAAAGAACTTCCTGTTGGCGAAGAAGGCGAAATCTGTATCTCTGGTCCACTAGTTATGATGGGTTATCTCGGCGATGATGCTGAGACCGCTCAAGCCATTCGCTTGCACGATGATGGTAAGCTTTGGCTTCACACTGGAGATATCGGTTATCTTGGCGAAGATGGTTTGATCTATTTTGCTCAGCGCTTGAAACGAATTATTATTTCATCTGGCTACAACATCTATCCTACTCATCTTGAATCTATCATCAATTCTCACGAAGCTGTGCTCACTTCAACGGTAATTGGTGTGGATCATCATTACAAAGGTCAAGTCCCTAAAGCATTCGTGGTATTAAAGCCAGGTTACAAACCAGGGAAGCGTCTCGAAAAAGAAATTCGTGAACTCTTAGAGCGCAATGTACCAATCTATGCTTTACCTACTTCCTATGAGTTCCGTGACAAACTTCCGACCACTAAAATCGGTAAAGTCGCCTTCCGTGAATTAGAAAAAGAAGAAAAAGCCAAGAATAAGTAACTACTTCCAATAATTAAGCCTAACTCTTATTCGTAGTTTCAAAGGTTTTTCTTTCAAAAAACAATTCTTTCGCCATTTTGGAAAGTATTTTTTGAGCATTTCACGCGAACGCTTAAAGCCTGGTTTACCTTCAGGGAAGCTAGCGAAATCTTTTGCCGAATCAATTAATAGATTCCAAATAAAGAACCACTCCAGCTCATCGTGGTATTCTTTTTCCGCACCGGCTTTTTTGAATCTATTATAAAGTCCAGATAATGCTGGAAAAATATCAAAAATATGTGGGCTGTATTTATCCTTATGGAGTACTGAATTTGGATTTTGATGATATGAATACAATGGTTCATCAACGCAGTCATATTTTTTGGCATTAAGTATAAGTGCCGACATCAGCTCCATATCTTCATGGATTATACCTTCGTGAAAACTATAATTATTGTTGAGCCACCACTTGCGGTTTATCAAAACCTGTACTGGACCTAGCCCATATCTAACAAAACGACTTTTGTAATTCGGAGATGAAGGATCGACTGCGGATAAATAATTTGTATTTCCATCCGGATAAATTCGCTTCATGCCAAGCATTATTAAATCAGCATCAATCTTTTCAGCCTTAGTTAGAAGTTTTTTTATAGCAGTTTTATCTATTTCATCGTCTGCATCAATAAACCAGATGTATTCACCCCTAGCTTTAGATATCCCAAAGTTTCTCGTAGCCGCAGCCCCTGGTGTATGGCATTGCAAAACATTAATGATTTTTGGGTATTTTTGCGCATATTTTTTCAAAATAGCCAGGGAATTATCAGCAGAATCATTATCTACGGCTAAAATTTCTCCCGAAATACCTTTAAGGGCCACTAAAACCGAATCAAGACACCGCCCCAGGTATTCTCCCTCATTAAAAACTGGAATAATAATAGATATTTTAGGCATTATTTAAAGAGATCCTTCAGAATCTTATTAGTTATTTTTCGTCCAACTGCGCTTCCCACCGAACCAACTACATTACCTAGGAATCGATCAGTCATTTTTTTAGTTTTTTCTTTACTCTTTTTGGCTTCTTTTTCAGCTTCGGCTCGTCTCTTTTCTTCTGCCTTGATGCGCTCTGCTTCCGCTCTTTCCGCGGCTTTTTCGGCGGCAACACGTTCTTTTTCGGCTAGTTTTGCCTGTTCATCCGCTGCCTTTTCTGCGGCCCTATTGGCCATTTCTTGTTGTTTTTGAGCTGCTATTGCTTCTTCACGTGCCGCTGTCTCTGCCGCTAAAGTATCGGCCTTCTGCTGGATAATTTCTGCTGCAGATTCTGGGTCTAAAGCTTCGTCATATTTCCCACAAAACGGACTAGCATTGATGATTTTATTTCGGGTAATTGCGTCAATCGCTCCCATTAAACTCTGGGGTGGCAATATGATTGCTCGTTCAACTATCTCTGGCGCACCTTTCTCATTCTGGAAGGAAATTAATGCTTCACCGGTTCCAAGTTCCAGAATCGCCTTCTCGGTGTCAAACTCTGGATTGGTTCGAAATGCTTGCGCCGCCGCATGCACTGCCTTTTGCTCCGAAGGAGTATAAGCTCTCAAAGAGTGCTGTACTCTATTACCAAGTTGCGCTAGTATCTCGTCCGGGACATCAGTTGGGCTTTGAGAAATAAAGTATAAACCAATTCCGCGTGAACGAATCAATTTTACAATTTGAACAATTCGTTTCAATCTATAGGCCGGCATTCCATTAAATAATAGATGCGCTTCGTCAAAGAAAAATACCAGCTTTGGTTTGTCTAAGTCGCCCACTTCCGGCGAAGTAGAGAACAAAGTTGTAAGTAGCCACAATAGAAATGCCGCATACATATCTGGGCTTTCAAACAAAGTTACGGCGTGCAAAATGTTAATCACCCCACGCCCATTCTCAGTAGCAAAGAAATCATGGATGTCCAGTGCTGGCTGTCCAAAGAAGTGATCGGCTCCTTGATTCTCTAAGGTTAGAAGAGATCTTTGTATCACGCCAATACTCTGTGTAGTAATATTACCATAACGAGTTGAATACTTATCTTTGCTTTCTGCGACATATTGTAATACTGCGCGAAGGTCTTTTAAATCTACTAATGTTAGATTCTCATCTTTTGCTATAGCAAACGCAATTGCAAGATTACCTTCCTGCGCTTCAGATAAACCAAGCATAATAGATAACACTTCCGGCCCTACGGATTCCACCGTTGCACGTAAAGGATGCCCTTCGGTCCCAAACAAATCCCAAAACCTAACGGGGAACGAATCGGCTTCAAAATTCTTAATGGCAAGTTTGTCTAAACGTTTTTGAATCGCATCAGTTATCTCTCCCTTCACAGCTGTGCCAGCCAAATCACCCTTTACATCTGCCAAAAACACTGGCACGCCAGCGTCCGAAAAACTTTCCGCCATCACTTTGAGCGTAATAGTCTTACCAGAGCCCGACGCCCCAGTAATAATGCCGTGGCGATTTGCCATTTGTGGTAATATTGCGAGCTCCGACCCTTTTTCTGTTTTACCAATTAATAATTTACCGTCTAAAAGCATAAAACTCCTTTTCTCCATTATACAATAAAACCATGCTAGAATAGTAATATGATTTGGAAAATACTTATTGTATTAGTCATCTCAATGATTCCGCTCATTGAACTTCGTGGCGCTATTCCAGTGGCTGTTGGATTAGACTTAGGTCTTCCGGAATGGCTGGTTTTAATTGTGGCAATTATCGGAAACATCATTCCTGTTCCATTCATCTTTTTCTTTGCTCGCAAAGTTTTAGACTGGGGAAGTAAACGAAAATGGAAAACATGTCGACAGTTTTGTAATTTTTGCCTCAAAAAAGGTGAAAAAGGTGGTGAAAAGTTGCTAAAAAAAACCGGAAATTATGGTACATATTTTGCTTTATTTCTTTTTGTCGCAATTCCTTTGCCAGGTACAGGCGCCTGGACCGGTACACTCGCTGCTAGTATTTTAAATCTTGATTTCAAAAAGACTATGATCTCTATCATCGCCGGAGTTTTAACTGCTGGTCTCATTATGCTTGCCATCTCGCTCGGTTTCTTTAAAGTCCTATTTGGTGGATAAAACCATAAAAATTATTGCACACAAAACAAAATGCATGTGCTATAATTGTTTTAGTACTTATAGGAGGTGAAGTGAAAAATAAACTTAAAAGGCTTCAATTAGCCACGCGAAATTATAAAAAGAAAGGGATTTTGTTTACGGCCGTTTTTGCTGCAACATTAATAGGTCTATCAATACTTATCCCAAAACTTAACATTCATGCTAACCCTGGCGAACCAGAAGTCATCACGGAAGCAATTGCTTACGTCGCAGCTCCAGTCGCCCATAGTTTACCTAGTCACGAAGTGCATGCTGCAGATGAATCTAGATATACCGTGACTTTCCAGGAATGGAGTGAAGGTGCGCATGTTCTAGAAGACGATGAAGCTTTCGAAGCAGGTAAAGATTACACCCTTAGAGTAATTTTTACAGCAAGAGAAGGCTATGTTATTTCAGATGAAGCTACTGTTTATCATATTAATGACTTAGATACCAGTAGTTGGGGTGGCGACGGTTTTCGTCAAGCTCATTTCTTAAATACGCCTTCGCCAGAAGACATTGAACCAGTATTCGATATAACTCTAGACCTAAACGGCGGCAATGTTAGCGGTGAGAGTATTATCAATGAGCATTCAGTTAGTGTCGGTATGCAGCTTTCCTATGATTATCTTATGGATAGGCTTGGCGTTATCTCTCCTTCGGGCCAGGTATTAAATTATATTACAGTTAATGACGAAGCATTCAATGTGGGGGACGGCTTGTTTCTAGATAGAAATATTACAATTAAGTATTTCTGGCGTGAAGACACCGAAACTACGTACACAGTTACCTTTGACCCAAATGGCGGTACTCCAACCGAAAACTACCCAGTTCCAAACGAAGTTCCTGCTGGTCAAACCTTTGTTTTTAACGCTCCTGACGAAGATCAGGTCATCCCTCCAGAGAATCAAGAGTTTGATGCCTTTGAAGTCAATGGAGTAAGGTTAGAAAACGGTTCAGTTTTCACCATTAATCAAAACTCATCCTTCAAGCTATTATGGCGCGAAAGACAATCTGGTGGCTTCAACCGAGATGATTATACTACTATCGAAATCGGTGGTGGTGCTACTTCTATCACCGAAGCCGACGGTGACGACGAATCAGTCACGTTGACCTACGAACACGGTACCTTAATTGTCACTGGCACCAATCTTTATTCTGATACTACACCAAATAGTAACGGTAATTATGAAGTTTATGCAGTAGGAGATGTTTCTATTACTGCCGTCGCAAACGAGAATTACACCGCTAGCCTATTCGAACAGGGCAACAGATTAGATTCTCTTGCCAAAGAATACGAAAATCTTGCTCCAGGTGGTTTTGAGCGCATTGACGCTGAATTTACCGAACAGGGTGGAGATAACCCAGAGCCAGGGCAAAACTATGAAGACATTACCTTTAATCTTCACTGGGTTGATACCTTTGTAAATGTTTGGATAAACAATAGGGGCGTCGTGGATGAAAGCCAAGACTATACGGCTCACGAATTTGTTTATAATAACGAAGTCGTAGAAAATGCTGGTTTCACTGATCCAGGTCAAACCAACGTCATTCGTTTGCAAAATCGTTTTGGCGACTTAGCTGTTACTGAATTCACTATCAACGACACCGTCTATAACGAAGAAAATGAGAATGTCACAATTAACGACGAAGGCTGGTCAATTGTTGTACCTGGCGCATCAGTTTACAACATCAGCGGTGCTGGCGATTCTAGCATCGCAGTGCCACGCACGATCATCTGGGCCAATGTTGATGCCGATCACGATGCTGATGAGTTTGCTGAAGACATGCTCCTAGAACACGGCCGAGCTAGAGTCGTTGCTATTTACGATGATGAAATAATAGTAAGTGATGGAGTTGATGTTGATGAAGCAACCGGTATGGGTTGGGTTGAAGTTACACCAGGGAATCAAGTTGTATTTGAGTTCGTTCCAGAATATGGTTACCAACTTACTAGCGTAGAAGCGAATGGTCTCCCGTTAGAACCCCAAGACACCATGAATCAATACGTTTTTGAAATGCCAGATACCAACGTTCACTTTTCTGCAACCTTTACACCAGTTGAAGATATTGTTGAAGCTAATTCCGCAAGAGTTACCAGCGGTTCAATCGTCCTAAACGGTGGACTCGCCGGCGGTTCTGCTCAATTAACTGTCAATGATATTGAACTCTCAGCTGATAAAATTGCTGGGTTCGAAAACGCTGCAGGAGATTATACCATTTCTAGCTATCTAGATATCGATCTATATAACATTTTTCATAAAGCTAATGCTGGGGATGATGAAGTTTGGTCAAACAAAATTGATGAACTAGATGAAGAAGCCACTATCACAATTCAACTAGACGAAGGAATTGATGCAAGTAACATCGTAATAGTTCACAATATTCACGATGGTGAAGAATATGAAATAATCGAAATCGATTCATATGACCCTGAGACGAATACTATCACGTTTAAGACAAAATCCTTCTCAAGTTATGCTATCGCTTCAGCGGATACAGTACCCGAAGAAGAGCCAGAACAAGAAGAATCTGCAGCGTCTCCAGATACAGGTGCTATGACAGCCGAAAAAAGCTTAGTAGCCACAACTATACTTGGGACACTCCTAGTTTCTCTAACGCTAGCTAGCCTTGTAGCTTGCTACATAAAGAAGTGATAGCCATGAAAACGTTAGTAATTTATTATTCAGCCAGTGGCCACACAAAAAGAATCGCTACCGAAATAGCTCAAAATCTTGATGCGGATACTTTTGAAATTCTGCCAGCAAAGGCTTACACTAATGAAGATCTCGACTGGACAGATACAGAATCTCGAGTTTCACACGAATATGAAGACTCAAAGCTTCGCGACGTAGAATTAAAAACTACTGAAGTTCCAAACTGGTCAGAATATGATCGGGTGATTATCGGGTATCCTATTTGGTACGGCATAGCCGCTTGGCCGACCAACGCCTTCATCAAAATCCTAGATTTTGCCAATAAAACCGTAATTCCGTTTTGCTGTTCTCATTCTTCCGAACTCGGCAATAGCGATTTGAAACTAAAAGACGATGCTAAGGGCGGGGAATGGCGAGACGGCCATCGCTTCTTCCAAGATGTCCCTTCTTCCGCCATTAAAACCTGGACCGAAAGCTTATAAAAAAAACACCAAGACTGGACTCGCACTGAGAGCCTTAGCTCGAAGTCCGAGTCCATTTTTTTGATGTTTTTGTGAAACAAAAATGGCTCCCGGGACTGGACTCGCACTGAGAGCCTTAGCTCGAAGTCCGAGTCCATTTTTTTGATGTTTTTGTGAAACAAAAATGGCTCCCGGGACTGGACTCGAACCAGCAACCTCGAAGTTAACAGCTTCTTGCTCCACCATTGAGCTACCCGGGACCGTGCCCCTATTATAGCATATTTTTTTAAAATGTGGTAAAATTAAATGAGACTTCTATTTTTTAATGGTAAGAGATAGTAATTTTATAAGCATTTGATGAACCCAAGAAAATTTTGAGAATTTTAGGAAATTATCATGTGCGAACCCTGAAGAGAGCCGTGAGACACATGTAATTTCCGTTAAGAAATTCGAAAAATTTTCTTGGCGTGAAATCAACCGCGAATAAAATCACTATCTCTTACCAAATAAACAGAAAGGAGAAGGATGGAAGAAAAAACAATCCAAATCGCTGGTTCTATCACCGTCGACGAGCTCAGTAAAGCCCTCGGTCTTTCTGTTACCGATTTAATTGGCACTCTCTTCAAAAATGGCATCGTTGCTACCATTAATCAGCGCCTCGATTTCGAAACCGCAAGTATCATTTTAGACGAATTGGGCCTAAAAAACGTCAAACTAGAGCGCAAAAACACATCTATCAAGACATCTGATTTTCACAGGGAATTATCAGATAAGGCCATTACTCGCCCCCCAGTAGTTGCTGTGATGGGTCACGTTGACCACGGCAAAACCACTCTACTTGATACATTGCTTCACAAAAAGACTGTAGAAAAAGAGGCCGGCGGTATTACTCAGCATATTTCCGCTTATCAGTTAGAGCACGATGACAGATTAATCACTTTCCTTGACACCCCCGGTCACGAAGCTTTTGCCGCGATTCGCCAACACGGTGCCATGCTTACAGATATTGTCGTCATAGTTGTCGCCGCCGATGATGGCGTTAAGCCCCAGACTATCGAAGCGATTAATTTCGCTAAATCCGCTAACGCCAAGATTATCGTCGCTATCAACAAAATCGACCGCGAAGGTGCCGATATTAACCGTACCATGGCAGATCTTAGCCAAAACGGCCTTCAACCTGAAGAATGGGGTGGCGACATCGTCATGGTTCCAATTTCCGCCAAAATGAATCAAAATCTCGATCAATTGCTTGATATGATACTATTAACCGCAGATATTGAAGAATTAAAGGCCGATATCGATATCCCCGCCGAAGGGTTAGTAATCGAATCTCATATGGAAACTGGTAAAGGTTCCGTTGTTAATCTTTTGGTTACCGGCGGCGAACTAAAAACTGGCGAATTTATCGTCGCCGGCTCCACTTATGGCAAAATCCGTACAATGCTAGATTGGCAAGGCAAGCCAAAAGGTAAAGCCACGCCATCTACCCCAGTTACAGTGACCGGTTTTAAGGAGCTCCCTAATTTCGGCGATAGATTTATCGAAGCCAAAGACGAAAAAACTGCTCGCAAGATGGCGCTCTTGAACGCTCAGGCCATCGCTAATGAATCTGCCGACGCCAACGTGACTAGTTCAGATCTTTTGCGTATGATGAATGTCGCAGATAACACCAAGACATTTAATGTTATCGTCAAAGGCGATGTGCTGGGCTCTGTGACATCTGTTGTTGATAGTCTTCGCCTCATCGATACCAAAG
This sequence comes from uncultured Candidatus Saccharibacteria bacterium, assembly GCA_947304075.1. GTDB lineage: Bacteria > Patescibacteriota > Saccharimonadia > Saccharimonadales > Saccharimonadaceae > Nanosyncoccus. The sequence goes on along the minus strand of CAMYZY010000006.1, from coordinate 292 downwards.
GCGAAATCACTCTAAATATCGTCTCTACCGGTGTTGGTGATATCAACGAAAACGATGTTTACATGGCTGCAGGGGAAAATACCATTATTTACGGTTTTAACGTCGGTGTCCCTATTAATATCAGCAAAATGGCAGCGCGCGACAATGTCCCGATTCGCACTTACAAGATTATTTATGAACTTCTAGATGACGCCAAGCACGAAATGGAAAATCTCCTAGATGCTGAAATCGTTGAAGAAGACAAGGGCGAACTCAAAGTTCTTGGTGTTTTCCGCACCGAAAAAACCAGCAT
>CAMYZY010000005.1 GCA_947304075.1 uncultured Candidatus Saccharibacteria bacterium | reverse complement strand
AACCCAAACTGCATAAAGACATAAACCATTAGCTGTAGTGCCAGTAGGCACAGTAATTTCCTCGTTCGGCCCATAAAAGTTAGCATTAGCGTTAGTAGCGTAATCATAAGCATCAGACCAACCAGCAAAGCCATAACCATCTCGGCTAAAGTTTGAAGCAAATAATTTTACAGGGTTACCATCGGTAGCTGATTGTCTACCCATCGTTCCCTCTGCGGTATTGGCATTGGCATAGTAGTTGATATAGCCAGGTGTAGATGGTTGGGGTTGAGCGGGTTGGTTGCTAGATGGGTGGACGAGAGTATATTTGACTTGGCCGAGATAGACGCCGGATTTCTGAGTGGGGCTGATGTAGGCGGCGTAGGTCGTGGTGATGGAAGAGCCTTCGGCATAGACACTGCCACCGTCTATATCGGTGCCGGCGTTGCGGTAAGCTACTCTAGTGTAGGCAGATGGTACGGCGGCCCAATTGCTAAAATCAGTATCGCCGGATTGCCTTTCGCTGTCGCTAGAGCTTCCGGCAATGATGGGCGTATAAGTACCGGCGGTCACGCCAATTTTCATGGCCCAATTGGAATTGGCACCAGAAAAAGTGGTGCCAGTAAGGATGTCTTGAGTATTACCTAGATTAATGTCGCGAAGATAAGTATTGCCGATAGTATTGTCACTATAGCCGACTGCATAGACAGAAAAACCTTCTTCGTCGTTGCAATAGACTTTGAGCGTGGTTACGCCGATGCCATTTGGATAATAGCTGGCGCCACGGGAATCTACGCCGTTTGGAATCTGGGCACTGTGAGTACCCATACCGGTACCTTTCATCGTACAAGAAATAGGGACCCTAATAGTAGTGGTGGTAGTGTAAGAATCATCAGCATGAAGTGTAGGAGATGCTAAAATGTTACCACAAATTAATGTTGCCGCCAAAAAGCTTCCAAGCAAGACAACATCTGATTTTATTTTTAGCATTACTTCCCTTTCTGGCTATTATTGTTACTATAATGATAGCACTAGCGGGATAAAAAAGTCAATAGACGAGACAGGTGTAGGAATAAAAATTAAGTCCCTTTAAGGACTTACTTTTTATTCCTATGGCGGATCCGACGAGACTCGAACTCGCGACCTCTGCCGTGACAGGGCAGCGCTCTAACCAACTGAGCTACGAATCCACTATATGTATTATAGCGCATTATAAGTAGATAATCAAGAGTTACATACCTGGAATTTTGAAGGCGCCGGGGTCAGATACCTGGGGATGATAAATCTGATCTTGCATGGCAGGCTGAGGACCGAGTGGCTCAGGAGTTGGCTCTACCACAGGAAGAGCTGGTTCGATGGGCTCGCTAGCATTACTAATGTCAATAGGTGGAGTTGGTGGGGGTGGCAATACTTCGTCGCCTGGTAAAGGCATATAGTTGATCTCGGGGACGCCGTTGATTTCAGGATTTGTGGCTGGCTCGGGTGCGCTCATAGTTGCGGGGTTGGAGCTAACTCCGGCCAAGGCGTCTTCGAGCATTTGGCCATATTTATCTTTCTCTTCTTCGGTTGGAGTAGCGTCAAAATTGCTAGATGGAGCAATGATCTTTTCGGAAGTTTCGCCCGCGCTTTCATTGATTGGAGTTTCGTTTAAAAGCGGTGCGGATTCGGCGGGCTGAACGGCTGGGGTTTCTAGAGAAGCTAATTCTTCTGGTGGAGTTGATGCAAGTTCATTTTGGGTGGCCGAGAGATCGTCTTGAGAAATCGTATCGGTGTCTTCGAGTTTGACTGGCTGCTCGGGCAAGTCCGGAGTAGTCTCCGCAGCGGCATGAGCTAAGCTTTTCTCAGCTTCTTTCAAGTCATTTAGCAAAGTAGATTCCTTTTCGGTGACTTCGCCACTAACTACCTTATTTTCATCGACATCTTTTTCGTTGCCATGTTGAATGTCTAATTTGGTAGGGTCGGAATCCTTGGGTTCCAGAGAATCACTAAGTGGAGTACTGATGAGAGAATAGAGTTCGTTGTCTACATCTGGCGTGATATTCTTGGAAATCAACTGTTGGTTGGCGCCAGAACGCATGAGTTTAGACGATAATTGCATAGTTTCGGGAGTAGTCTGAGCGTTGGAGAAACGATTAGTAGCGGCGACGATACCAGTGAGAAAGGCCGTAGCTTCTTCTTTACCGATTTCGATATCGCTTTTGACAGTATAAAGCAATTTTGCAATCATTTCGGAAACCGAGCTAGCTTTTTTGTCGCTCCATTCGATTTCGCCAAATTTACCTGGTTTGCCAGTGGTGATATTGATGATCACTGCGTCATGCATAATACGGCCGTGCTCGCGCAAAGCGGAATCTAGGTCGATACCGTTGGCAACATCTAGGGCTAAAACTAAATCAACGTTGAAATCGCCATACGAAAACTCTAAATCATCTTGAGTGATGCGTGCGCTGTATGGAGTAATATAGATTTTGACATAATCACCATCGAGCTTGTAGCGGAGATGGTCGGCTTTTTCTTTGTTTAAGGCAATTACAAAATCTTGCAAGGTATCGGCAGTGGATTCAAAGGTTTCTTCTGGCTTGAGAAACTCTAGAGCATTAGGTGTAGCGCCAGAATAAATAGCAGTAGCACGCTTGCCTAGTCGGTCAAGATACATAGAAAGACCGATGGCGGCAGCCATTTCGTCGACTGACGGATCGCTAGATAATGCAATTAGTACATTGTGCGATTCGCTGATTTTTCGGGCAACCTCGGAATAAATCTCTGGCATCGGGCCATTATCGGCTGGCGGAAGAGCTTCTGTATCGTTAGTTGGTGTATCTGTAGGTGCCGGAATATCTGGGATGGCTGGAATAGCCGGAATCGGGTCGTCAGTCGGGGTAGGGGTAGGGATATCGTCTGATGGGGTTGGTGGCAGAGCTGGCTCTGGGATATTTACATCAACAACTGGTGGCATAACGCTGTCGGTAGCGTCAGTGGCGATTGGGTTAGATGATGTAGTTGTTGTATTATCTTCTGGCATAGTGATACCTTTCCATTTATATGTTAGCATAAGCTCTACAAAATCGCAAGGATTATTAGTTATTGATTGCTATTTACATTGTCATCAATAGTATTTACTTTTTAGGGGAAATGCGGTATAATAATAGTAAGATATTAATTTTTAATCTAAATAGGAAGTTAAATGCCGATTATTAAATCCGCCAAAAAGGCTGCAAGACAAGCGGACAAGCGTACCGCCCACAATGCAGAAATCAAGAAGGATATTAAAGCCGCTCTTAAGGCTTTTAGGGCTAAGCCGACAGCTGAAACTTTAGCGAAGGCGCAGTCCGAATATGACAAGGCTGTGAAAAAGGATTTGCTCAAGAAAAACACGGCAAGTCGTCGCAAAGCAAAGCTTCATGCGTTTCTAAAAGCCAACAAAAAGAAATAATAAGTAAGCCTTCGGGCTTATTTTTTTGTGATGGTACTAAGTCGTAATAAAAATGATTCAATAAGAAGCCAGGGGTCAATTTGGGTGGATTTCATCTGTAGGTCTACTTTAGCGAGTTCTTTTAGGACCATTTTTTCTTTAGTTCCCTGGCGCAAGCTATAATCTTTGATGGCCTGCGAAGCGATTAGGCCAAAGAACATAATAGGATCTTCTAGAGATTTAAGATTTGACAAAGCCTGCACGGCTTTTTTGCCGTCGGTTTTAGCGATTTTGTAAATATCAAAAACTAGTCTCATATTTGGGTCTTTTGGCATGGCGAATTCTTGAATGGTGATTTTGTCTTTGATGGCCTTGTAGGTAGTGGAGCGTTTATCTAGTTTTAGCTCCAAGATAATAATATTGTGCGGAGTATCAATATAATCTGGGAGTTTTTCAAACACTGGTTTGTTTTCACTTAAATCGCGAATTAAGATGTTGCGGGTATTTGCGAACAAAGTCCCACCCATAAAAATACTTGGTAAGTCGCTCGGGACGAGATTAACACCATCAATGACTTCATAATCTGAGCCAAGAATTTTGGAAATCTCTGCATTTGCCTGGACGCGATTTTCGCCGGTAAAGATTTTAAGCATGGTGCTCCTTTTTTTGGCAATGTGGACAAATGTGGGTGCCACGTCCGGCTACTCTGATTTTAACGATAGGGCGACCACATTTTGGACAAGGTTGGTTTTCTTTACGAAAAACTTGGGCGAATTTCTCGAGATAGTCCCCACGCGTGCCATCGGCTTTGACATAAGTCGCCATAGTGGAGCCGCCTGAATTGATGGATTCTTCCATTACTCTTCTGGCTGAATCTAGAAGTAGCTTGACTTCGTCTTTTGTTATTAAACCGGATTTACGCTCTGGATGGATGCCGGCGGCGAATAAAGCTTCGTCGGCATAGATATTACCGAGGCCACAAATGATAGTTTGGTCTAGGAGTGTAGCTTTGATGCAAGAATTTGGGTGTTTTTGAAGCCGATTGAATAATTCTTCGGATGTCATGTCCCATGGCTCGGGTGCGAGTTTTTTGATAAATGCATCATTTTTGATCTCGGCAGTCGGAAGGACTTTGATAAAACCAAATTTGCGTTGATCATTAAAAAATAGAGTGCCGTCATTAAACTTGACAATGACACGAGTTTGACGGTTGGGCAAATCGGCTACAAAGTTTTCGCTGGGATGACCGGCCGCATAGCGTTCTTTGCCATCGTAGATGAGCTGGCCAGTCATGCGAAGATGAATCATGAGCGAAATTTGATTATCTAGATCAATGATAAGAGCTTTGCCGAAACGACGGAGACTTTTAACAGTATGGTTCTCTGCCAAGGTTGGCTCGCCCTGAAATGATTTTTCGCAAAGAATGTCGATTTTTTTGATGCATTTTTTAAGAATAAATTTTGTTAGACCACGGCGAATGGTCTCAACTTCTGGGAGCTCAGGCATAATCTTCTCCCAAATAGTCGTGTTTGAAGCTTTCTAGCATGTCTTCCATCAATTCATCTAGACGTTTTTCGGTATAAAACAGATATTTTTCTTTTTTCATGTCTGAACGAGAACTTATGTCTTTTAAAATTTGCTCGACATCCATAATATCATCTGCGTCTAATTCTACGGCACTAATTTGGTTGGCTTTAGCGACTAGGTGTTTTAAATCAAATTTTTCGATACCGATATTATGCTGGAATTTAGTATCGTAAATCCAAAAATCGTGGTGTTTGATTTCGCGTTTTGCGGGACGGTCGAGACCTTCTCCTAGCTTATCGCGCTTGATGGTACGATAAAAATCATAATTAAAAAAGCCGTCGGTATATAAATGTAAAATATAACCTAAATAGATTGGGTCTTTTTTGTCTACCATGGATTTGTTTTCAGCATAAAAGTTGAGTGATGATTTTTCGTCAAAGGCGTAGTGAGTTTCTTCGTGGTGTTTTTTGGTTTTGACATGATTAATATAACCATTATTAATATCTGGTAATAAACAACCCAACAAAAACTCTTTCCGTTTGAGACCGGATAATTTCATAGAATCAGCAAGACGATTCCCCGCTTCTAAATGGATATTCCAACTTGGCATCGGTTTAATTATACCATAATAGATAAGATTGTGGAAAAACTCCATATTTAGTGTGAAAATGGTATTGACAGCCACTATATATGGGGGTTATAATGATTATAGGTAATGCTTATAAACAATAAAAAGTGTCGATACGATGAGCGCTAGAGTATGGTTCACTCACTTAAACCACCGAAGCAATCAGAAATGACAGCACAAGAAAGGAAAAACCATGAAGAAAATTATCTATCGTAACCAAAATGAGGTCGAAAACTTTGATATGAAAAGATTTTTGAAATCTTTGTCACAATATGCGAAGGTTTCTGAAAAAGATGCAAAAGAAGTTTTGGCTGAATATGATCAATATGAAACAATGCATGTTTCCTGCTTAGTGGAAGCTGGCATGAAATTGATTGGCGCTAAAGCTGGTGATAAAGCAATGAAAGAGTATTTTGATGAGCATTCAGAATGGTTTGATGAAGGTAAGTTTGAAAGGCTTCGCCGAATTACTGGATATCTCGTAGGAACTTTGGACCGTTGGAACGACGCCAAGAAGGCCGAAGAGAAGGCACGAGTCAAGCACTGTGTTAATTCGTCCATCAATGATGCGGAAAGATTGGCGGCGCTTGAAACTCAAGCCATGGAACACAATCTTGCTTATGCACAATAAAATTAATTGTTAATTATTTACTTCCCGTATTGGGAGCTTTAGGGACCATTACTGGCGCAAAGCTGTTAGTAGTGGTCTTTATTGCATTTAAGGTAACAGAGACAGGCTCACCACGCGTGCTGGAGAATAACGGAACTAGCGTGATTTCGTTATCAAGACCGATGTTTAAATCACCGATGGTGATTTCGGTGTTGTTGGTGATGCCGAGAATTGCATCGTTTAGAATAACCATGGTGGACGTGGCGTTGGTAGTGAATTGGATTTTGGCCTCGGAAGACGAAATGACTTCTGCAGAATCGATGGTGAGAGATGGAGTTTCGGCGTCTTTCATAGATTCTTCAACGCGCGGCAAACTATCATAGCGTGCCATGATGGTGTCGGTGAGAATTCTGAGATTAGCGGTCGTGGTCGTGACTGTGCCATCGGTCGCTTCGGCCAAAGATTCATAGTCTGCGATGTGATCTGGTGTAGTGATAATATAAAAATTTACAGGATCAATTTGTTTGCTGAGAGCTTTGACGTCATAAAAAGTGGTACCGTCGTGGTCGGGTGAAAGATAACTTGCATCAGTTAGAATCACTAATGATTTAGTGGAACCAAGTCGCCAGCTTTCGCTTTTCATTACAAACAGAGACGCTGAAAGTAGAGATTCTGGTTCATCTTCACCGCCACCAGACGTGCCGATGCGATTAAGCGCTTGTTTGAATGAATCAATGGTGCAGGTGTCAAAACCGCAATATTTGACTGGGGCGTACGGATCAGATAAATCACGATAATCGTACAATGCGACGCGTCCGCCCGATTCGATAGTCTTGGTGGCTAGGCGAAGCGCTTCGGATTTATACTTTGCAATATGGTCGCCCATAGAGCCGGTGGTGTCAATCAAAATGGCTGTATCGTGCGGGGATGTATATTCATTTTCAAAATTAAATGTTGCCGCAATTTTACTAAAGATCAATCTGGATGCATCTTCGTATAATTGATTCTCTACGTAAGACGTGTGACTGGAGATACTGAAGTAAGAACTGCAAAAAATATCGAATTTGTTGCACCAGGTGCCGACTTTACCGGATAATTCTGGTGTGATATATGGTTTTTTGGCGCCTAGCAAGCCAGTATATGCGCGGCAGTCTGGGACATAAATACGATACTCGGAAAGGTTATCGCCCCGGCAGGCTGCTGGCATTAAACCCCGACCTTCTGGTAGATATATCTTGGGGTCGCCAAAGGTGGCGGCATAAACTAATCTGTCTGAGTGAATTTGATCCAATGCTTTCATAACGACTAAGGCACCCTGCGAGTAGCCCGCGATAACATATTTGGTGTTGATGCACGTGCTACCATTGATGGTATTAATTAAACTGGTCGCTCCCCTATTCACACTGTCGCCGAAATCATATGATTCCCCGCCGCCGATATAGGCGCCAATTAACACTGATAGGTCTTCCCCGCTTACACTAATGGCAGGATAGTCTAGGTCATCAAATTCGTAAGATAAAGTTGAAGTTTTTAGCTTGGCTTCCATGGATTGCTTGAAGTCTTTGTAATCGTCGTTATTATAGCGCTCTGCTCCGGAGCCGCGTGCAAAAATCACTTTTAGATCCGGGCAACTAGCTGCACTGGTAATTAATGGTTTTGAAAAAGGCGTAAGAGTGGAAACTAGGATAATAACTAGTGCACTCAGCCCGGTGAAAAGATGGTAGTTTTTTGCGAGAAAACTTGCATGTATGACACGACGCTTCTTGTTTGGCATAGTGCCTCCTTTTTAATGTGAGTCATTAAAAAGGATTATTTAAAGAAAATCAACCTTTTTACAAACAAAATAATGCATGAGAGTTTTGGCCGATAATGTCTATGCTAATTTTTAATAATCTTGTGGTTTAATTTTCTAATAGTTTACAGATAAGAGCAATGAGAAGTGATTTTTCTTTGGGATTAGATTCGGCGATAAGAAGAGCGAGTGCAGTCAGAGCGCGGTCGGTAATTTTGGTCTCACCATCTTTGGTTAGATGGTAATCGTTAATGGTTAAAAAGATGACAAAGAAGAGTGCGCCAATACGTTTGTTGCCGTCATAAAATGGATGGTCCTTGATAATAAAATATAATAGATTAGCGGCTTTTTCGGAAATGGATGGATAAACGTCTTCGTCATCAAACGTCTGGATAATGGCATTTAATGATGACTGATAGGCGTTACCACGAGGTTTACCAAATAACTCGTCGCCTTTTACGGTTTTCTTAAGTTCCTGAATAATACTAAGGCCTTCGGTCTCGGAAATCATTTTGGTGGCTTTTTTGCCTTTGATAAAGGAAATGTGCCCTTCGTCGTATTCTTTTAGGGCTTTAAAACTGGGACTATATTTGGTAATGACTTCTAAAATACCGCCAGCTTCGTCGGCAGACAGATCAGAAGAAGCGACTAGGCGTTTGACGATACTGAGAGCACCTTCGATTTCGTGAAGCTTTTTTGAATCTAATTCTTTTAATCTCGGCTCGTTCACAACGGCGCCATCTACAACGTAGTGGTGGAGAATCTTGGTAGCCCAAATACGAAAGTCGGTGGCTTTTTTGGAATTAACGCGATAACCAACAGAGATAATGGCGTCGAGATTATACATTTTGATTTTGCGGCGAACTTCGCGATTGCCTTCCATGCGGACTTCGAAAGATTCTTTGGCGGTCCTGGTCTCGTCTAATTCACCATCGCGGTAAATATTCCGAATATGACGATTAATAACCGAGCGATCAACACTAAATAATCTCGAAACTTGATCTTCGGTAGCCCAAAGTGTATCCTTTTTTGTGTCAAAATTAAAGACGATATCGCCGTTTGTTACTTTGTAAATCTGAATCTCTTTGTTCATTTATGCCTCCAACTTGTGTTTAAAACACATGTTAAAACCATTATATCATTTGGAGAACATTTGCAAATACTGAACTTGTGCATTTTTTGCACGAGTTCAAATTTATAATTCACCCCAGTTATGACCGATGGTAACTTCAACAGCAAGTTTAATCTTTAGCTCGGGGGCGACAGATTCCATTTCGTCTTGCAAAATCTTTGAAACCGTTTGAGCTTGGTCTTCATCACATTCGACAATGAGTGAATCGTGGACTTGCATAATAAGATTTGCGCCACTTGGGAGTTTTTGGTCGACTTTAATCATGGCGCGTTTCATAAGATCGGCTTCGGTGCCTTGAATTGGCATATTCTGAGCGGCGCGTTCGGCGGCTTGGCGAATGACGAAATTGCTAGATTTGACATCAGGAGTAGGGCGACGACGCCCATAAAAAGTTTCGACAAAGCCTTGTTCCCTAGCCTGTTTTAAAATGCTGTCTAGTTTTTGCTTGATGGGAGCACGTAGTTTGAAATAATTGTCAATAAACTGTTTGGCTTCATAAATTGGCATTTTAGCTGCGTCGGCGAGACCTTTGACACTCATACCATAAAGGACGCCGAAATTAATCACTTTGGCGGCGCGACGCTGGCTCTTAGTCACTTGGTCCATCGGGACATTGAATGCTTCGGATGCAGTCTTGGTGTGAATGTCAATGTTGTTGTTGAAATCGTTGATGAGTTTTTCATCGCCACTAAGAATGGCAGCAAGGCGCAGCTCGAATTGTGAGTAGTCGGCAGAGACGAGAATTTTGCCTTTATCGGCGACAAAGCCTTGGCGAATACGTTTGCCTTCGTCAGTGCGAACTGGGATGTTTTGTAAATTGGGATCTTTTGAACTTAGACGACCAGTGGCGGTGACATTTTGGGTAAAGGTCGTGTGGATACGATTGTTGCTATCGGCTAAATCTGGTATCGGGATGATGTAAGTACTAAGCAGTTTGGCAGCTTCACGATATTCAATGATTTTGTTGATGATTGGATGATTGTCTTTTAATTTGTCTAGTTCTTTGGCGCCAGTAGAATAACCGCGCGTGGTTTTTTTGATGCCTTTAGTTGGTAATTGTAGTTTTGTAAATAAAATTTCAGAAAGTTGAACTGGCGAGTTAACATTAAACTCTGTGCCAGCTAAGGTCTGGACTTCTTTCTCGAGCTTAGCGACTTCTTTGGTGTACTGCGCTTGAAGGTCCTTGAAATAACTACGGTCGATTAGCATGCCGGTTTTTTCCATTTTGTACAAAATTGGAATTAGGGGCAAATCAAATTCAGTATATATATAATAGAGTTTTGGATATTTTTGGAATTCGGCAATTTGAAATTGACATTCATCTTCGGGGATGGTTAAATGCGGTTCTTCCCTTGCAAGTGGATTTAGTAGAAAGGCCGCTTGGCCTAGATCCCAGAATGATTTACCGCCGAGAATTTCTTGGGCGATTTTAAAGTCTGAGTGCATTAGGGATTTGATGTCCAAATCAATAATGGCATTCTCACAGTAGTTCGGCCGATCGTTTCTCAATCCGCTTCGCTCGCTCCCGTCGTTACGGGGCTCGCTCGCTATCTCGCTCCCGTTGTCGCGAATGATTTCGAAACGGTCAGCCTGAACTACTTTAGGATTAGTAAGTTTGGCGTCTTTCTCGAGTTTGCGGATGAGAGAGTTAAATTCGAGTTTTTTAAGACCGTTTATAACTTGGTCGTGATTAAATTTGAAATCTGGAAGGTCGGAGAGATTAACTGGAGCGTCAAACATGATTTTAGCCAAAGTTTTTGACATATAGGCTGACTGCTTACCGGATTCGAGCTTAGTTTTGGTGGAGCCGGTAATATCATCAAGATGAGCATAGACACCGTCAAGATCGCCATAACTCTCGAGAAGTTTAGCGGCGGTCTTTTCGCCAATGCCACTAACGCCTGGAATATTGTCCGAAGAATCTCCTTTTAGAGCCTTTAAGTCTAAGAACTGAGATTTTTTGATGCCATATTTTGCTTCGAGCTCTGGTACATTAATTTGCTCAATATTGGTGAAACCTTTTAGAATACGCCACATATGGGTGTTGTCGTCGACAATTTGGAGCATATCAAGGTCGCTTGAAATGATATATGTTTCCCAGTCGCCGGTTTCATCGGCTTGTTTACTTAAAGTACCAATAATATCGTCAGCTTCATAATCATCAATTTCGACAAAATCCCAGCCTAAATCATGAATAAGGGTTTTAAGCAATGGTATTTGAGTGTAAAAATCTTCACCCGGCTTGATGCGCCCAGCTTTGTAATCTGGATAGATGGCACGGCGTTTGCTAACCGATGTCTTTGAATCCCACGCAACAACCACTTTGGTGGGACTAAGTTTTTTGACAATTTCCATGGCAATTGCTGCAAAGCCATAAACTCCACCCGTAGGAGTGCCGTCAGATAAACTTAGAGCACCCATAGCATAATAACCGCGATAGAAAACTGATTTTCCATCTATAAGCACAAGTCTTTTCATATTATATTCCTATGTATTCTCGGCCGATCTTGCGTGAGATTAATGATTTAATAGTTGCCAAGATTTTTGGCTTTTCTTTGCAAGCGCCCAATTCGCAAAGTTCGATAGTGTCGTCGTCATATTTTAAACCAATGGTATTGATATTGTCATAAATTAATAAACTGCGGTTGACGGTATTGTCGTTGATGCTTTCGTCTTCAACGAGAATTCTGTCATCGTAAACATAATATCTTGTCCTGATGTTGCTATTTTCAGTATAATTATCCGTGACAGAAAAACGGTAGCCTTCTGGGACGGCGGCTGAAACATTGCTACTCATAGTATCAACAAAAGTATAAAGAAGAACACCTATACAAATAGCAGCAAGGGCCCAGAGCGTGTAGCGCATCCAATTCCCTTTTTTGTATGTTACATTGGATAGTTTGCTGATATTGGTCAAAACTCAATCTCCTTGATTATGTTTTTTAATTGATTTTGCAAATCTTCGACAGTACCATTATTTAATATATAGTAGTCTGCGGCGACGATAGGTCCGCCTTTTTCGAGATTTTCGATTTCGCTACGATCGCGCTCGCGAATGGCTTTACCATCGAAGGAACGTCCGGGACGTTTGGCAACGCGTTCGTACCTTAGGTGCTTATCTACAACAATTGCGATAAAAGTCAGACAGGTCGGGAACTCGTGTTTTAGTATTTTGTATTCGGTCCAGGAATAGACGCCATCTAGAATAATACGTTTTTGACCGGCATTAATTAAATCTTTGGTTTCGGCAATAACTTGATTAACTACCCAATCTTTGCCTTCTTTTTCGCGGATTTCTTCGCGGAATTTTTTTTCTGATTCGCCGTCTTCGGTGCGCACAATGCCACGTTTTTCCATTTCTTTATAAATCATGCCGCCGAAATAAACCTTGGGATAACCTTGATCGGTTAGATAATCAACAGCAACGGATTTGCCAGAGCCAGACATACCGACAATAGCGATGATTTTAACATTGTCCATAGTGTCATTATATCACGTTATCGACGGGTCTTACCGACGCTTTTCTCCCAAGGGGAGCCGCTCACCGCTGATGTGATATAATAGAGATATGGAAAAGTTTTTTACTACGTCTGATCCGCTGGATAAGATTATTGCCGAGACGATGCCTGAGAAGAAAATTGAAAAAACAGAGCATATCATCACTGGATGGACAAATATCGTAATTGAAGTGACGACTGATAATGGGTCGTATTTTTTCAGATTCCCAAGAAATCCGTTTTGGTCGCGAATGATTGTAAAAGATGCGGCAGTTTGTAATTTTGTAGATGGCAAGACTAGTTATTACACTCCACAGATGAAACTTTGTTACGACAAAAATGGCAGGCCGTTTTCGGTGCACAAAAAAATTGAAGGATATACGTTGGGGGATAGGATTTACCATTTATCACATACAGCGATTACCGGTGTGGCTTATGATGCAGCAAAATTTATCAAGGAGCTATCGGGGATAGATTTGCGGGGAGCACCAAAGGAAGTAAAATATCCGCTTTCGAAGTTTTTGCAAGAGCTTGATTATGAGCATTATGAAAAGCACATTGATGATGACCATAAATATATAAAGGAAACTGAAGGTTCTTCCCTTGTACATGGTGATTTGAATCTTGGGAATATACTGCTTGATAAAAATGATAAAATGATTGGGGTAATAGACTTTGCTTTTTCGGGGACTGGAAATCCAAATATGGATGTGGCGCGTATGGTTTCTAGGCCGACACCAGAAGAGTTTGAAACAATTTTCTTAAGCTTTTTTGAAGATACTGAAGAGATTTCGCGGATGAAAAAAGCTTGGCAAGATATTGACAATGGTTATGCCGAACATATCCGGGCGAAATTCCCGGAAATAAATTTAAACCAACTGTAAGAACTAAATATATATAATTCTCAACGATAAAGCTTCGCCATGGTAAAAATTACAACAGATTAGTCGGATTCTCACTGAAATTACAGTTTCAGATTCGAATCCGTAACTGTTGTGATTTTTAACTGGGAAGCTTTATATGTTTCGAATTCTATATATTTAGTTCTTTTAGATACTCTATCTTTGCTTCGCGGCGGGCATCGTCGTCTTTTTGGGGCAAATCTTCTCTACTGGAATATTCTTCAAAAATGTTGAGACAATCCTTGACTGGGCCATCATAGACAGGGGGTTTGTCATAAACACTCCAGATGACAATGCGGGTGTTTGGAACTTCGTGGGCGTAAAAATCTAGAGCCTTAGAAGTAGCACGGATAAATTCTTGCTCGGTTTCTTTGGTATGACGCCAAGCGCGGCCTTGAAGATATTTGTCGGTAACCGTAGGAGAGACAGCAATCATGAGAATCAGCAACTGATAATCTGTAGCTTTTAGCATTTTTAGCAAAATTGCTTCCATTTCTGGATCAAGCAACGTGACGTCAAGAACAATATCGTAGCCACCTTTAATCAACTCCGATAGGGTAAGAAATAGCATGATAGTAGCAAACTCATCGGTCATTTTACGTAAATTCTCATCACCATAATAATCTTTGATTTCTTGGTAATGTGGGTGGTATTCGACAAAACGGCGGGCTGCCATCAGGATTGGTTCGAATTGATTTTTTTCGCAATAGGCTTCGATGGCTGGTAATATTTGAGTAGTTTTACCAGAACCCGAGATACCGGCGATACGAATGAGCCGATGGTTTGTAGTAGCAGCGATGGTGAGATCGTCAACCGCTTTTTTTAGAATAGCTGGATATTCAGCAAGTCCAACTTGCCACTCGGGTTTTACTTCGGACGGCCAATGAGCCTTCATGTATTTAATAATTTGTTCTAATTCTCGATTACTCTCAGGCATTTTTTGCTCTTTCTTATTTCAATTGTTTTAATATTTTTAAACTCACGCGACTCTCCTTCGGATTGAAGAGTAACAGTGGCTGGGCAAGCGAATTCTAGAATATCGTGCTTAGTGGCAGTACCTGGAATACGGGAAAAAATGCTTCTGGTCATTAACTTAAATAGACGCCAAAAGCTTGCAAGCCGGTCGGTTTCACTACGGAAAAAGATTGGATCGTGATAGTCTTCCCCGCCCTTCATGACGCGCGCCATCGAACGGCCGTTGACGGCGGCATAATCTGTAGTTTTAATAGATTGGGGCTTACCATTTAGAGTAAACTCTGGGATAAATTGACGGCTGTGTCGGTTTTTAAAATACCAGTTAGAAAGATTTGTATAGGAACTAATTTTGCGGCCGAATGATTTTTTTAGTTTGGCACGCATTTCGGGTGAATCATAAATTTTGACGGCTTCGGCGGTCATACCAATAGTGACGTAACAGGTGGCGTAGCGGAAGAACTCGCCGTCTACAAAAATTTCTAGGGGATAAAAATTGCGTTGGAGATGCTCGGACTCCATTCCCTCGGGTCGCGTCGCTCGCGCCCGTCGCCACGGGGCTCGCGCGCTAACTCTCGCGCTGCCGCGCTCCGAAATCCCCTCGGGAAAGGAGTCACGAGCATCTCCGTCGATAATATCTGATAGAGTTTTGGTGCGGAGAGTTCGCGATAGGTCGTTGAAGTTGCCGTATGGGAGAACGCCGAGAGCGGCGGACGTGCCGGATTCAAGAATTGCATTGCTAGCAATGATACCAGTGGCGTCACCACCGGCAGATATAACTAAATCATCGTCTTTTAATATTTTTTTGAGTTTGGAAATATTGTCATTTAAGTTAGTCGGAGCGACTTCGTATTTTCCAATCATGCAACCATTATATTGGTTTAAACGATCTAAAACTTCTAAGCGGACATCACTGGCGCGTGATGAGCGCGGGTTATATACTATTAGAATTCTTTTCATAGGATTACCGACAGAATAGTCTCTTGAATCTGCGAGGTGTTTTGCAACGGATTATCGCCAAAACTTGGCATCAACCATTTGAGAAGTGCATAAATCACGACATAAGCAATTAGACCAATGATGATTTCAAACATACGGCGTTTAGCCTTGCGAGTTTTTTCTTCACTCCCGCCAGCCGTAAGGTATTGAATCCCTACAATCGTAATGCCAATTATGCCTAGAATGCCGATGCCGATTGTCATGATATCAACTATATAATTAAGAATCCTAAAAATACTGTCGCCATTTTCATCGGGTACACATCCAAAAAGTGCAGTCTCGACACAAGCACTTTCAGCAAAAACTGGTGTTACTGACAAGAGAAATGAAAACCCCATGGTGAGTGTAAAAATACCTAATAATAATTTTTTCATTGTACCTCCTATTTTAAATACTCGTGTAGTTTTTTGGTGTCTTTGTTCTTGCGTAATTTTGAAAGAGCTTTGGCTTCAATTTGACGGATGCGTTCGCGCGTGACATCAAATTCGTTGCCGACTTCTTCTAGGGTATGAGGGCGGCCACCACCGATGCCAAAACGGAGACGAATGATTTTTTGCTCGCGATCGGTCAAGGTGGCAATTATTTCGGATAATTGTTCTTTTAGAATTTGGTTGGAAGCAGCTTCTTCAGGAGAATCTCGCTCTTCATCTTCGACAAAATCGCCTAACACCGAATCTTCGTCATCACCATCACGCCCAACGGAAGCATCGAGAGAAGCGATGTCTTGTTTGATGCGCATGACATAGTCAACTTTTTCGGGCTCCATATCGAGAGCGGCGGCAATCTCTTCGTTGGTAGGTTCGCGATTTAATTCTGATGTGAGTTTGCGCGTGGTACGAAGAACTTTGTTGATCGTCTCGACCATGTGGACTGGAATACGGATAGTACGGGCCTGGTCAGCGATAGCTCGAGTGATAGCTTGGCGTACCCACCAAGTAGCATAGGTTGAGAATTTAAATCCTTTGTCGGGATCGAATTTTTCGACAGCACGCAAAAGGCCAGTGTTCCCTTCTTGGATTAAATCAAGGAAATCTAGCCCACGGCCACCGTATCTTTTGGCAATAGACACGACAAGACGCATGTTGGCTTCAACCATTTTGTCTTTGGCTTTTTTGTCGCCTTTTACTATTCTTTGGGCCAAATCAGCTTCTTCTTCGGGAGTTAGAAGTGGAATTTTGCCGATTTCGCGCAAATATAATCTGACTGAATCGTCGGCGAAAGCATCAACATTCTCGGCCGTAATAGCTAATTCTTCATCAGTTAATTCTTCTTCGTTTTCGAGGTCCCTAGATTCCGGTTCGTCAAAATCTAGTGCTAAATCTTTTGCATCCAAAATATCTTCGTTTTTAGAGTTCATTACGTAGAATTATACGTTATTTTTGGGTTTTTTGCAACTCGTTTATTTCATTAAGGGTGTTTAAATATTCTTCTGAATCTTCTTCGAGATTAGATAGTTTTGTGTTTAATTCAATGATTTTTTGCTTAGCAATTTCCTGCTGATAAAGCTTTAAGAGTTCTTTTGCTTCTCTTTCGTAGTCTTCAGAATCCAATAGTTCATGTTCGGAGTTAAAAACTAACTCTAGCTCGGCAAGCTTGGTATCATCATCAGGGACATCTAATGGTATTTTGGTTTTGGTGATGCCACCATAAACCTTAAGAGCGAGTAGAGAATTTTCGAGCTTTTCAATTTTGTCGTTTTTTGCCTGAGTTTTGGGTTTTTTTAGAAATCTTTTGGGGGTTTGTTCTAATTTCTTGTTCAGCCGTTCGCCTTTTTCACGCAGAGTCGCAACATCGATATTTAGGATTTTGGCAACTTTGGCTTCGTAGCTAGCACGTTCGACTTCATCTTTAACATAATCTAATAATTTAAGAGCAACATCAGAATATTTACGTTTGCCTGGGGCGGATGAAAGGTCTAGGTTTTCTTCATATTTTTGGAGAAGCCAATCTACGGCTGGGACGTTGTGGCTGACGGCATCTTGCCAAAGTTTGGGGTCTTTTTGGATGAGCTCGTCTGGGTCTTTAGCGCCATGATAATCTGAAATCACAGTTAAGTCGATACCCAGGTCGCCGGCAAGCATAATTGCGCGCTCGGTGGCTTTGATACCGGCTGCGTCGCCATCGTAAGCAAGCCGAATGTCGCTGGTGAGATTTGAAAGAATTTTAAGATGCTGCTCGGTCATGGCGGTGCCTGAAGTAGCGACCGCACTTTTGACGCCAGCTTGGTGGGATGAAATAACGTCCATATTCCCTTCTACAATGACAACGTAACCTTCTCTACGGATGGTTTCTTTGGCCTGATAAAGCCCAAAAACGAAGCGGGATTTATTGAATAATAAAGTTTCTGGAGTGTTGAGATATTTGGGTTCGCCCTGTTTTAAAATGCGGGCAGTAAAACCAATTACATTTCCAGAAGTATCGATAAATGGAACCATCATGCGATCGCGAAAGAGATCAGTTTTAAAGCGATTGAGCAGACCGGCAACTTCGAGTTCGTTAAGATTATAGCCCCTTTTTTGCAGGACTTCGATTAGGGCCTTGCCACTAGCTGGAGCGTAGCCGATTTTGAATTCAGCCACGGTTTTGCGATTGAGATTGCGTTTGTAAAAAACATATTCACAGACACTTTGATTGCGAACAAGACAGGCTTGATAATATTTTGATGCGAGATTTAGGGCTTCGCGGGCGCGAGCTTTTTTCTTGGTGACGGCTGGATCACCACCTTGATATTTTGAAATGTCAACGCCGGCACGAGTGGCAAGCTTCTCTAGGGCTTCTTTAAAATTGATGCCTTCAACTTCCATGATAAAAGTAAAAATATCTCCGCCTTTGTTAGCAGAAAAATCATGCCAAATACCTTTTTCGGGAGAAACCATGAAACTTGGTGTTTTATCAACACCCCATGGTGAACGACCTTTGAGATTGCGGCCAGCTCTCTTTAGTTCAATGTATTGACCCACCACATCTTCCACGCTCAAGCGTGATTTTATCTCCTCTTTCAGGTCATTCATATGCTATAATTATAGCATATGAATAGACAGGAGTATTTGGAACAGATTTCGGCTAGCAATCGGCCGGTAAAATCTAGGGGGACAAAATTCAACAAAATCCTTTCTTCAAAGTTTTTCTTGGTGGGATTAATATTTGTTGTAGCATTTGTTATTATTATTGTTGTCGGAGCGATTCTTGGTGGCAATAAAAATGGCGCCAAAGAAAAAGCATTCGCATTAGACTTACATATAACTTATGATATGGGGGTAATCGAAAAGTACCAAAAACTTGTAAAATCATCTGACCTGCGTTCGGATAGCACATCTTTATACAGTGTGCTTTCGAACACAAGCCGAGATTTAGAAAACTTTTTAAAAGACACGTATGGCAATACTGACGCCAAGAAGGCGATAGGCGAGAAAAAACAAAACGAGCTAGCGCTCCAAAGAGATGGGCTGGAGTCGGAATTGTTTGAAGCCAAAATTAACGGCACCCTTGATACGATTTATGCGCGTAAGCTTTCTTACGAAATTTCGCTTTTGATGAATGAAGAATATCAGATTTATTCCACCACTGGTAATGACACCTTAAAAGGGTTAATTGATACATCATACAATAGTCTGAAAAATTTATATGATAAGATAAACGGTTTTTCAGAGTCTTAACAAAAGAAAGGACTAAGTTATGACAAAAAAGGAAGAGGTGGAGAATAAAAGCTCGAAAACGGAACGAGCCAAGGAAAAACTGAATAAGGCAAAAGAAAAAAGTGGCGGGTTAAAAAAGGAATTCATTGAATTCATTAACCGCGGTTCAGTGATTGATTTGGCTGTAGGTGTCGCCGTGGGCGGAGCATTCACTGCGATTGTTAATTCCCTGGTCAATGATATCGTGATGCCAATTGTAGGTTTACTGGCTGGTGGCGTTGATTTCACTGGGCTAGCGATCAGAATTCCGAATTTCTTTGGTACTGGCGACGAAGCCGTCATTGCATACGGTAATTTTATCCAAAATGTCGTTCAATTTTTGATAATTGCCTGGGTCATCTTTATGATTGTGAAAGCAATGAATCGCATCAATAGAAAGCGCGACAAAAAAGAAGAAAAAGAAGCTGAAAAAGCTGCTAAGTAGTAAGATTATAACTTAACCTAACTAAGTCCTGCAGTTCTGTAGGACTTAATTGGTTGGCGAGCACTATCTCAATACCGCCCTTACCAAAATAGCGGGACTCCATAACAGTTTCGTATTTGGGTTTTAGATTCTCGCTAAGCAAGGGGTCACAACGAACTTCGATAGTGTTTTGATTAATAACCAAAAAGGCTTTGTCAGATTTATAATAAATCTGACGAGTTTTTTCAGATTTAACCGTATAATCGTCAATTCCGCTTACTTCAGAAATGTCAAATACCATTTTAATTCCTCGATTGAACCGTTAATATCATCTAGAGCGCGATGGTTCTCTGGTTTAATAAATTTTTTGTCTAGAGCATTTTCAAAATAAATCTTCCAGGCGGAAACATCAAGCATACGATAATGTAACCTTTTGTTTAATTCTGGCATTTCGTTTTCGATAAATTTGCGATCTTGGTGAATGGAATTGCCGGCGAGATAGATTTCTTTGCCGAAATGCTGATCAATAAAGCTCAGTAACTCTTTTTCGACTTCTCTTACTGGCTTGCCACTACTGTTTTGAGCTTGCAGGGCGTCGCGAGATTTTGAATTCTTTTCCCAGAATTCGCCAACCATACGTTTTTTCATTAGCAGTTTATTGACTTTGACGACTGCTTCAAAGGTGGCAATTTGGTTTAACGACATATCGGTTGCGATGGCTGCGACTTCTAGGATTTTGTCTTTTGTGGGATCGAGACCAGTCATCTCGAGATCTATCCATAGAAGCTTGGCTTTACGAACAAGTTCTCGTTCGCTTTCTTGCTCGCGCCCGTCGTTACGGGGCTCGCTGCGAAATTCGCTCCCGTTGTCGCGAATGCTCTCTCGAATCTTGTTCGTAAAGCCAGACATTTCTACATCTCCTCCGGAATGTTAATACCTAATAGCCCTAGACCATGAGTCATGGTGTCTAGGTATACTTTAACAAGTCTAATGCGCTTTTCTTCTTGGTCGCTGCCATTTACAGGACAGTTTTCGTAAAAACGGCTGAAGGATTGAGCGAGTTCGTATAAATAATTTGCAACTTTATGTGGGGCAAGTTCGGCCACGGCTTCGTCTAGAACTGCGCGATACTCAAGAAGCTTCTTCATTAGATCACGTTCTGATGAATTCAAGGTAAGCTCTTGCTCGTCTGCTGATTCGCTCCTGTGATCGCGAATGCTCGCTCGATTGTTGTTTTCGGATTCGTTTAGTGCTTTTTGTAGAATCTTCTTAGCGCGAACGCAGGAATAGAGAAGGTAAGGCCCGGAATTGCCAGTCATTTTGACGGATTCTTTGGGATCAAAAATTATGTCTCCGCCCATCTTATATTTCAGGAAGGCGTATTTGGTGGCGGCTAGACAAATAATATTATCTGATGAATTATATTCATTTGCTAATTCGTCACGAACCATATCAAGGACATCGACAGCCTTCAAGAAATTTCCTTTTCTGGATGACATTTTGACGCCGCCGGTTAGTTTGACTAGGCCGTGGATTAGGTGGGTAGTCCTTTTTACTAGTTCGGGAGCATATTGTTCAACAGATTTTAGGACCACCTTCATATAATCTAACTGCTCTGAACCGGTGATAACTATGGACCGATCAAAATGATAATCTTGCCACTTAGTGAAGATGAGCCCGACATCCTTGGTTTCGTAGGTTGGGACGCCTTCTTGATTGATAAACACTCTGGTGTGTAGTCCATATTTTTCA
>CAMYZY010000004.1 GCA_947304075.1 uncultured Candidatus Saccharibacteria bacterium | reverse complement strand
TGTATCTTGATGGTGAAAAAGGCGTAGTAAACGAAGGCTTGCCTTATTATGTTGTCAAAAAAGATGTTAAGAATAATATTGTTTACGTATCAAAAAACTTGAATCATCAAGCCATCTGGACGAAAGAACTAAAGCTGAAAGAGCTTTTCTTTCGTTCGGGGTCGCGTCGCTCGCGCCCGTCGCCACGGGGCTCGCGCGCTAACTCTCGCGCTGCCGCGCTCCGAAATTCCCCGAACCAAAAGAAAAGCTCTTCCGTATTCGTACGTCTTCGTCATCGGGCTCCATTGATTCCGGCAGTTTTTGACGGTGAAACACTTTATTTTGAAAACGAGATTAAGCGACCAGCAAGCGGGCAATCGGCCGTTTTGTATGATGGCGAAATTTGCTTGGGTGGCGGAATTATTGCATAAAAAAATGCCCCAGTCGGGGCATTATTTTTGAGTACGATTAGACCATCATCATCGCTGCATTTGCGCAAAGTAGAATTCCAGCAACAATGCTCATGCCAGCAATTATATAAATATGCATTCTTTCTTGGTTGGTAACACCTTTCTTTGCGGTACGGGTGCAAGCCTGCTTACGACATTGAGTCTTTTTGGCCGTAGTCTTTTTAGCAGTCCTTGTCGCAGTTTTCTTTTTTGCTTGTGCCATATAGCTCCTTTTTGTTTAAATAATATTCTTATGCTTAGTTTAACACTAACTACTTTTTCTGTCAATCCCTTTTGTGGTATAATACAGTCTATGGATGCAAATATTGTTAGACAAAAATTTTTAGATTTTCAAGTTTCAAAAGGACACAAGATTATTAGTCCAGCGCCACTCGTGCTCGAGGGTGATCCTACGACATTGTTTACCGGCTCTGGGATGCAACCGCTTTTGCCATTTTTACTAGGGAAAAAGCACCCCGAAGGTACAAGGCTCTGCGATTCGCAGCCGTCGATGCGTCTACAAGACATCGAAGACGTCGGTGACCCTAGGCACACTACGGTGTTTGAAATGCTGGGGAACTGGTCGCTCGGCGATTATTTTAAAGAAGAGCAGATTAGAAACTTTTTTGAATTTCTAACAAAAGAAATTGGTCTTGACCCAAATCGCATTTATGTGACATGTTTTATTGGTAATGAAAAATACGGTATTCCGCAAGACATGGAAGCGGCTAAAATCTGGCAAAAAGTATTTAAGGAAGCCGGTATTGAAGCAAAGATTGCAGAAATTGGTTCTGCCAAAGAAGGTGACAAACGTGGTATTAAACCTGGAGAAAGAATCTTTTTCTATGACGACCACGAAAACTGGTGGTCGCGTGGTGGTGGTTGCGAAACTACGCCGATTGGTGACCCGTGCGGGCCAGATTCTGAAGTATTTTATGATTTCGGTGAAGACAAACAAGATGTTGAAAAATACGGATTAGCTCATCCTGCGAGTGACGGTGCAAGATTTATGGAAATTGGTAACCAGGTTTTCATGCAATATCGTCGTAATGAAGATGGCACCTTTTCGGAATTAGAACAAAAAAATGTAGACTTTGGTGCTGGGCTCGAACGCATCACTGCGGCTTCAATTGATAGTTTTGATGTATTCAAGATTTCCTTAATGAAACCAATTATTGAGAAGCTGGAAGCTATTTCTCATAAATCTTATGACAATAATACTGATGAAATGCGCGTAATTGCCGACCATATTCGTGGAGCATATTTACTAGCAGGGCAAGGTTTGGTGCCGTCTAACAAAACTCAAGGCTATGCAATGAGACGTTTGCTTAGGCGTGCGATTCTAAGAGCACTGGATCTCGGCGTTTCTGATAATTTCTTGTCAGAGATAGTACCAATTGTGGCCGATATTTATCGTGATCTGCCTGACTCTATTCTCACGCATAGAGAAATGGCACTTGAAGTAATGCTGCGCGAAGAAAATGCGTTTAGAAAAACTTTAAATAAAGGTTTGAGAGAGTTGCATAAAATCGCCAAGCAATCAAGTGATGGTTTGTCTGGATATGATTTATTTAAGCTCCAAGACACCTATGGTTTTCCGATGGAACTCTCGGTGGAAGAATGTTATCGTGAAAGCATAAAGATTTCCGACGAATATCAAAAAGAATTTGAAAAAGCACTTACTGAGCAACGCGAACGTTCACAAACTGCGTCAAAGGGTATGTTTAAAGGTGGGCTTGAAGACCACGGTGAACAAACTATCAAGTATCATACAGCTACGCATTTACTACTGGCGGCTCTGCAGAAACTAATTTCGAAAGATATTGTACAAAAAGGCTCAAATACGACGGCCGAGAGACTACGTTTTGATTTCAATCTGGACCACAAAATGACTGATGAAGAAAAAAAGCAGGTTGAAGACCAAGTTAATCAGTGGATTGAGATGGATTTGCCGGTAGTTTATGATGAATATGACAAAGATTATGCAAAAAATACTTTGAAAGCGCACGGTCAATTCTGGGATAAATATCCAGAAAAACTTAAAGTTTATACAATTGGTGATTTTGATAATCCGATTTCGCGGGAAGTTTGTGGTGGACCACACGTTGAACATACTGGACAAATTGGTAAGTTTCGTATCAAAAAAGAAGAATCTTCTTCGGCCGGCGTGCGTAGAATTAAAGCTGTGATTGAATGAGAAATGGCACCCACTAAGGAGTGCCATTAAGGAGAAATTAGAATGAGAAACTATATTCCATCAGCGACTTCTTGAGCCGGTGTGGAGTCGTGTAAATGATGCTTGCAATACCTGACAGTACTGCAGCAGTAGTATTGAGCGGATTCGTATCTATATAGATAGCTTCATTTGGTTGTAAGTCGGTAATTTTTAAGATGTCTTTAAAAAATCTGTCATCTGCCGCAATTTCCGACATTTCACATGACCAGAAGCTCCGATTACATGCATTAAAAATCTTTGGATGGTATGATTTGATTTCTTCCATACGCTCCATAATGTGATCGGAAACTAAATAGATTTCCGGTGAACCCTGGACTATTTCCGCCGTACAGGCCGGAAGATGGGTTGGATGCGCTGTGATGCTTTGCATAACGCTCATTGCACCTGGAGTAGAATCCTTTAGGGCGGCCGAGAGAATCTTTTTGATATCGTGAATACCAAATGGCCATTTCTCGTCACCGAGCACAACATGCCAATATGCATCTTCGGACATCCTGCCTCTCAGAAGCTGTGCGAATTCAGAATTGGTTTCACACAATCTTTTTTCATAAGCTTCGCCCATTTTTTGACCGTAGCGGTTTTTTACAAATTGCTTCGTTTCTTTAACCCCTTTGATAAGTACGTCTGATAAATTTGTGAATATAATCATATTGCACCCCCTAAAAGTATTTTTATCAGAATAATTGTATTATAACATAATTAATCTAGATATAGTAGACTAGTTTTGAAGTAACTTGGCGATTTTGGCTTTGAGCTTGTTTTCTTCGGGCGCACCGGCTAGTGTGTCCATGCCAACCCGGAGCAAACCAAGCGCCGTGGCAAATGAATGGTCGATTTCGAAGTTTTCTTCGTTTTTGAGATTTGGCAACTCACTTACATCGATTAGGTGGATGACTGGGCGGCGAGAAAAGGGAAGTGATTCATACCAGTCGGATACGGCTAAGGTTTCTTGGACGATAGATAGGCTGGCGCCACCACCACAAAGCAAAACATTGCGAGGAAGACTACTAGTATTATCAAAATCTTCGAGTGCGACTTCTACACCAGTAAGCCAGACAGACAAATTGCGCGAAAGGGCTGATTCGACTTTGGATTTGATGCGATCATCGAGCTCTGTGGTATCAAATTTTAATTTATAATCTTCGGCGGTATCAAAATCAACACCGAGAGACTCGGCAATTTGATGCGTAAAACTACGACCACCAATCGAGAACATTTTGGTGCCTTCTACACCACCATCTTCGACGACGGCGATATCAGTCGTGCCACCGCCGATATCCATAACGATACCAGAGAAATTTGAATCGAGATCGTCACCCAGACAAGCTCGACACACCGCAAATGGCTCTACTGCTACAGTAAGTAAATCTAGATTTAATTCTGCGCAGACTTTTTCGATGGCGGCCACATGTATGAGTGGGGCAAAAGCGGTATAAAATTGAATAACGACGTCTGAACCTTTGAAGCCAATTGGGTTGCTGATTTTGTAACCATCAATAGTTAAAGATACGATGGCGGAATTAATAAGTCTCACTTCAACATTTTCGTTGCCAGTCTCAAGCGCGACGGTTTTTTTGGCGACTTCGCCGGATTTTTGTTGGACTTTTTTGATAATTTCTTGCATTTCGTTGTCGGTAATCGGCTTGTTGGGATTTTTGCGATTATAATGAACGGTGGTGGTGGAGCCTTTAATTAGCTCACCCGCAACACCAACTACGGTAAGCTCAGCGCGCTCGCCAGCCTGCTCTTCGACTTGAACTAGGGCTTCTTCGCAAACATTAACGACGGCCGGAATATCGGCAATAGCACCATTGTACATATTACCTTCTGCTTGCTTGGCTTTGCCGACACCAAGAATCTCCAAATCGCCTTTTTTGGCTGGTTTGGCTAAGACGGCTTTTACAAATTCGGTACCAATATCAAGTCCTAGAATAGTACTCATGGTTTTATTATATCATATTTACCGGGTTCAAGGCTCCCTAGTTCGTATTTACCAAATGAGATACGGTGAAGTTTGGTGACTTTGTAGCCAAGAGCAGCGAAGGTACGGCGGATTTGACGGTTGCGGCCCTCGGTTAAAAACACTAAATACTTCTCGGCGGGTCCTGCCGAATCTTCTCCCTCCCCAAAATTTTTGCTTCGCAAAACATTTTGGGGACCCCTTCCAGATTCGTCACCCGCCGATGTGAGCCTTAGCACTTTGAATTGGCTGGGGCCGTCGTCGAGCATAACGCCGTAGTCTGAAATCATTTGCTGGTGGAGTGGCTCTAGAGGTCTACTTAATTCGACTTCGTAGACTTTGTTTTTGCGGAATTTTGGATGCGTCATTTGAAAAGCGAAATCGCCATCATTCGTTAATAGTATTAGACCAGATGAATCTTTATCTAAACGACCGACGGTCTTGAGCTTTTGATACGTTTTTGGCAAAAGCTCATACAGCGTAGGGGCAGAGCCCTGCGCTCGACGTGAACAAACGTAACCGATTGGTTTATGGAAGGCGATATAAAGATATTCCGTATCAAACGGAATTATCTTACTATTATAGCACACTTTAGATGTTTTGTCAATTTTCGCCCCTATTTTCGCTGTTTCGCCATCTAGTGAAACTTTACCTTTGGCAATCAATTCGTCTGCTTCGCGACGGGAAACTCCAAGTCTTTCTGCTAAAAACTTATTGAGCCGGATTTGGTTGTCCATCTTCTGCCTGTGGGGCCGGCGCTGGTGCAGGAGTTGCCGGTGCTGGATTATATGGTGCTGGTTCTGGTACAGGAGCTGGTTCTGGAGCTGGCGTTGGCGCTGTGGCTGGGGCAGGTGCTGGTGTAGGTGCAGGTGCAGTCGCCGGAGCTGCGGCTGGAGCCGCTCGGTCGCCCAATACTTCATGAATTGTATTAATTACATCTTCGATACCGACTTGAGACTTAACTAGATATCTATCTGCGCCCAAACGCTCACCACGTTGCCTTTGATCCTCTGCTGAAAGTGCCGTCATCATAACAACTTTTATATTTGCGGTTTCGGGTGTGGAACGGAGAATATCCAACATATCAAAACCTGAAATTTTTGGCATCATAACGTCGCTTAGAATTAGGTCAGGTTTTTCGCGGACTGCGACGGCAAGCGCTTCTTCGCCGTCACCAGCTGAGACTACTTCGTAGCCTTCAGCCGTAATACGAATGCTATATATTTCTCGTAGACTTGCGTCGTCTTCTACTACCATTACTTTACTCATTTTGATTCTCCGTTTAAGTTGTTATTAGTTTGGGTTGGGATATTGTTTGTGACTAAACTTGGGTTTGTGGGTGGGATTGGTGGCGAAGATGGTATAGGCGGGTTAGTGGGCGGGGCAGGGGATGTCTGAATAGGAGCTGGATTTGATGGAACCGGATTAACTGGAGCTTGAACCGCTGGCGCCACTGGTGGAGCGCTGACAGGCGCTGGCGCGGGAGTAGGTACTGCCTGATTTGGTGCGCCAGCAATTTGAAATGCGGTTTGACCCGCTGCTGGTGTAGCAGCAGAAGCCATGGCTTGTTTTTGCATGGCAAGGTTTTGCACCATAATCATACGCTTTTCGTACTCAGAATCAGTTAAACGTGGTAATGATACATAAAAAGTTGAACCCTCGCCAAAAGCCGATTCGGCCCAAACTTTGCCGCCCATGGCTTCAGTACGTTGTTTGACTAAGTAAAGCCCTAGACCAGTACCGCCAATGGTACGCGTGTCGGAATTATCGGCACGATAAAACTTTTGAAAGACATGGTTTAGATCGTCTGCAGAAATGCCGATGCCGGTATCCGTGACGTTGATAAGAAAACGGTCACCATCACCACGTACATTCACATAAACTGAGCCACCTTCTGGTGTGTATTTAATGGCATTTTCAAGTAAATTATCTAAAATTTCGCGCATAAAACTAGTGTCGACAAAGCCATAAACCACTGGTTGCATTTTGAGCCCGCCGGCTAAGGAACTTTCGCCAGAAGAACCAAAACTCAGATTGAGTTTGGCATCTTTAGCACGCATTTCGTAATCTGCGACGACCGACTTGACAAATTCAGTTACTTCGATTGGCTCGAAGTTCGGCTTAATTTTGCCATCGTCTAGCTTGGTAACATCCAAAAGGTCTTGGAATAATTTGCCTAGGTGCTTGGACGCTTTTTCGGCGGCGTCGAGATAGCCACGCGCTCTTTCGTCGATTGTGGCGGTTTGGGGATTAAGAGCTAAGGATAAATATCCGTCAATGGTAGCTACTGGCGTACGCATTTCGTGCGATGCAGTGGAAATAAACTCGGTTTGTTCGCCTTCTTCGGCAAGTTCTTTGGTGATATTGCGCAAAGTAATGATACGATTGTTGCTAGCATCACCAGCCGGGATAACGTTAATTGAAACTGGTATACGTTTGTCAGAACTAGAATCAATTAGGGATGCCTGATACGAATCAAGTTGCTGATTTGTCATCATGGCCTGAATTAATGGGTTTTCGTTGTCTGAAAAAGTGCGGCCTTCTTTACTTTCGATTTTGATAATTAGTCCGTAATCAAGGCCGATGGCATTCTCGGCAGAACTGCAGCCCGTCATAATAACTGCCGCTGGGTTGATAAAACAAACCACGTTGTTTTTATCGGCAATAATCACGCCGTCGTGAATGTATTTTAGAGCCAATCCGGATAAAATGGCATCGTTTCTTGGCCCGCTCTGATTTTTATCGCGTTTAAAAATGCTCATTTATATTTATTTTAACACAAGCAACAAAAAATGTGTTATATTTTATATATGAATAAGGATGTTATTTATATAGAACCAGAAGATGATATCACTGATGTCATCACAAAAATTGAAAAATCCAAAGAAAAAATTGTTGCTTTAGTCCCACCAAAGAAGGCTGGGGTTTTTCGTAGCGTGGTAAACATAAAACTCATCCATAAAGCTGGCAAATCAGCAGAAAAAACTGTAGTACTCGTGACTACGGACCCTTCGATTTTGAAATTAGCTGCTGCAAGTAAGTTGCCTGTAACTTCAGATTTGCAAACAGCACCCGTCATACCAAAAGATGACGTAGAAATTGATACTACTTCAAAGGAAGAACTAGTAGAAGAGTCTGATGGCACGGTTGAGACAGAAGAAGATGTGGAAGAATTGGAAAAGAAAGATGATGATTCTAAAGATGATGACGATGAAGAAGAAGATGACGAAGAAGATAACGATGAAGACGAAAAAAAGGATGGTAAAAAAGCAAAGGCCGAAAAGCCCAAAAAGGCCGCTAAAACTAAAAAGGTTCTTACAAATAACAAATTCATAGACTGGTTTATCGAACATAAAAAATTAGCCATTGTAACTGGTGTCGGTATTTTGCTTTTGATTTTGATATTAATTTGGGCACTAGTAATCGCGCCTTCAGTCACTGTAAATGTAGAAATAAGGACGACTTCCAATAATTTTTCGGAAGCAGTGACATTTACTACCGAGCTAGACAAGGAAGATGCTCTAGTTGGTAAGTTTTATCTTGAAGAAAAGAAAATTGAAACGACAGAAGAAGTAGAATTTGAAGCTACTGGCAAAAAGAATGTAGGTAAAAAGGCTAGCGGCAAACTAGTAATTTATACTTATTTTGATGTGTGGGGGCATGGCGGTGAAGAATCAGTAAGTAAGGGTGCTATTTTTACGATTAATAATTTGTCATATGTCGCAATAGAAGATAAAACTTTAAGATGGGATGGAAATTTAAAAGAGCTCGAACAAGATTGCGAAAACTATAATAATCCTACTTTCAACGAGAATCGTAAATGCTTAGTTTCTGCTAGAGTAGCAGTTGAAGCTGTTGAGCCAGGCACAAAGTATAATATTGCGGCCGCAAAATCTGGATGGAACACGGCAGCTAGTGTTGGGGTTTATTCCGATAGTGCAATGGAGGGCGGCACTGATGAAAACATCACAGTCGTCCAACAATCAGATATTGATACGGCTAAGTCTAAATTAGCTGGTTCAAGTGTCGAAGCAAATAAAGAAAAACTACTTGAAAAACTTGGCGATGACAAGATGGCGATAGAATCAAGCTTGAAGCAAGAAGTAACGAGCCTAGAATCCACTCCAAAGGTTGGGGAAGAAGTCAAAGAAGACACTAAGCCAACGATTAAGGCGACTACCACGACTTCTATTTTCGTCATTGATAAGACGAAGGTAAAGGAATATATTGCAGAAAAAGCTAATTTGAAAGACGACCAAGAGATTTACGAAATGAAAGATCCATTCGTAGAGAGCTTTATCTTGACTGACGGTGGCTACAATGGAAAACTAAAAACTTCGTATTTGACTGGTCCAAAGCTAAGCACTTCGAGTGTCGTAGAGCTAATTAAAGGCCGTGGCCTAGGTGATGCGCAACATCTACTTAAGGATATCAATGGTGTGAAAGACGTCAAAATTAATCCTTCGTTCTCGTGGGTCACTTCAATACCAAATGATTCAAATCGTATCACTGTAAATCTTGAAATCAAAGATCAAAGTGGCAATACGGTTGAGCAACAAGGATTTAATATACCTGATGAAGAAAAAAGCGAAAAAAGTGAAAAAAGCGCAGACGAAACAGCCGATGAATCTGGCGAAAATAATGAATAATAATTAAGTGTGGAGTTAAAATGAAAGTAATCTGTCTTGATGTGGGCGAAAAGCGGATTGGTGTAGCACGAGCGGATTCTGCTACGAGAATTGCTGTGCCGGTTGGCTATATTAATGTCGATGGAAGCGAATGGAATGAAATCAGCCGTATCGCTAGGACACAAAATACTAATTTGTTTGTTTTGGGTTTACCAAGAAGTAATAGTGGAAATGAAACTGCACAGTCTTTGTATGTGAGAAATTTTGCCAAGACTTTGGCGACCAAAATTCCAGGGGCTCGGATTAAATTTCAGGATGAATCTTTGACATCGGTTGCAGCTGAAGAAAGATTAAAAGCTCGCAAAAAGAAGTACGAAAAAGGCGATATTGACACAGAAGCTGCGACGATAATTTTGCAAGATTTTCTAGAAACTATTAAAAATGTTGCTGAAACACCGGTAAAAATAGCTCAAAATTCCAAACCAAAGTCAACTCCGACTAATTCTACAACTAGTTTTGTAAAAAACACTGCCAAAGAAGTTAGCGAGACAATGACTGGTATTACTAAAAAAGAAGCAAACAAAGCTAAGCTAAATGCACATATCGTAAAACACAAAATGAAAACAACGACCAAGACTTTCATTAGTTTAATTATTCTAGCGGTAGTCATCGGTGTTGCGGTTGGTGGTGTATATTTGGTCAAGTTTATTAAAGATGAACGCGCACATCAAAGAGCCGAAGAATATGCCAAAATAGAAGCCGAAATGAAGGCGGCGACGTTTGATTTTACTATCCGCCCGGGAGAAACAATTTATGATATTAAAAAGAATCTTCTGGCGGTAAATCGTAATGGCGAAGGTGAAAAAACCGAAGAAGAATTGTTGCCAAATTATACTCAAGCTGAAATCGATGAAGCATTTAATGCACAATACGACTATCCATTTCTAGTCGAGCGCCCTGACGGGGCTACACTGGAAGGATTTTTGTATCCCGAAACCTTAAATTTTTATAGTGAAAGCACCGTAAATGATATTTTGGATGCATTTTTGGCTGAAATGGATAGAGTATTAACCGAAAATAGTCTTGAAGAACTATATGCAAGCAAAGGATTAAGTCTATTCCAAGGCATCACATTGGCTTCGGTAGTACAAAAGGAAGCGGCTTCACCCGAACAACCAACTGTGGCACAAGTATTTTTATCACGACTTGAGCTTGGCATACCACTGGGTAGCGACGTGACGGTTTCGTATGCGCTGGATACGGTTGATCCAGAACGCCAGACCTATAGCGACAATTCCGCTGCTCTTTTAATAGACTCCTGTTATAATACGAGATTACACGGCGGTCTGCCTTGTGGTCCGATTTCAAACCCTGGGCTTAATGCTATGCTGGCTGTGGCTAATCCTTCAGATAGCACTTATCTTTATTTCTTGACAGGTGACGATGGTTTGATGTATTATAGTTATACAGAGTATGAGCATAATCAGAATATTTACCAGCATTGCCAAAAACTCTGTAATGTAGCATTATGACGAAGAAACGAAATAAATTTCAGTTCAAAGATTTAGGGGGAATTTTACCTTATATCATCATTGGTGTTGCCACTTTGATTTTTGTGTTTATCGGTTCGTTAGATAAATATAATAATTCCATCAATCTTAGCTTGGATTCTTTTGCAGCGAACGACTATAAGGTCTCGGTAGACCAGTTGTCTGAGCTGTATTTAGTGGCTGATTTATCTGATGCTTTGAGCCTTGCAAGCTCTCAAGACGTGGCTTCTAACTACGTTATAACAAATACCATGTATAACGCTGGGATTTCTCTGGCGGGGAAGCCAGAAAAGCCAAATTTGACTGGGATTACTGGTTCTAGGGGCGTAATTGAATACACGGTCGCCGAAGGTGAGACGATGGATTCGATTGCCGCGAAATACGGCGTGACGACAGACCAGATTCGTTGGTCTAATGGATTAAAAACTACCGACATTTCGGCGGGAAGTGTTTTGTATATCCCAAGCAAACCAGGGATTGTTTATACAGTGAAATCTGGTGACACTATTGAATCGATTGTCGAAAAATATGGTTCAAATTCAGAAGAAATCATTGCGCTAAATGATTTGGAGCTTTCTGGTATTGCCGAAGGGAATCGCATTCTTATTAAAGATGGTTCTTTACCGGAAAAGGAACGTCCAGAATACGTACCGCCAAGGCCAGTTTATACTTACACTTATACTTATACTGGTAGTTCATCACTTAGACAAGATATCGAAGTAGTAGGGTATTTTTATAATCTAGGTGGTCCTTATGGGCGTGGCCAATGTACGCAATGGGCTTGGTACAACCGACAAGATTTACCATCTAACCTTGGTAATGCTAACACGTGGGCCACGAGAGCCGCTGCGGCAGGCTATGTTGTTGACCACAATCCTGCGCCAGGAGCAGTTTTCCAGAGTAGCGCGGGTTGGTATGGGCACGTTGGTTATGTGGAAGCCGTCAATGGTGATGGCTCGATTATTGCTACCGAAATGAATTATGGTATTCCGTACCGTGTGATTCGCTCAACAATTCCAGCAAGTACCGCTGCAAATCTATTTTATATTCACTAATTATTTACCAATCTTCAACTAAAGTAAATTCTTTGCCGGCGATTTCTATGATAGATTCTGGCTTGGCGCCTTTAGTGGTAAGTTCAGCACGAATACCCATTTTTTTCATGATGTCACGGAGACGATTAACACTCGCGTAATTGTTTAGATCAGTGCGGCGAGCGAATTTTTCGATTTTTTCACCAGTGACTTTAAAATGGTCTTCGTCTAATTTTTCGACTTGCCAGGTATCTTTCAAGGTGTCTGGGCTTAGGGAAATGACTGGCATCTCACCTTCGACTGGTCCTGCCGAGACTTCTCCTTTAATAAAGTGCTTTCGCTCGACGGGTCCTGCCGACACCTTTCCCCCATTCTCGTCAAGCTCGAATGGGGTCCCCCAGGTGTCTTCACCCGCCGATGTAAGACTTTGTTTTAACTCTCGTAATAGTTCCGTAAGGCCTTGGTGGGCGGAGCTGGAAATGGCGTAAACTTTGGCTGCGGGATTTTTGGCAAGAATAGATGCGGTTTGCATTTTGATAATATCATTGTCGACGCCTTCGCATTTAGTGAGCGCTACGATCTCTGGACGACTGGCGAGATCAGAGTATTTCTCAAGTTCGTTTCTAATAGTTTGGTAAGCTTCACCGGCATCGTCATTATAAACATCTACTAGGTGTAATAATACCGCCGTGCGGTCGACGTGACGAAGGAAATCATGCCCTAAGCCTTTGCCTTCGGAAGCCCCTTCGATAAGACCTGGGATATCCGCTATCAAAATATCGTGCTCATCAATAGTCGCCACGCCGAGATTTGGAGTGATAGTGGTAAATGGATAATCGGCAATTTCGGGTTTGGCGTTTGAAACCACGGAGAGGAATGTGGACTTACCAGCGTTTGGAAGACCGACCAAACCAACATCAGCCATGGATTTTAGTTCTAATTCTGCCGTAAACTCTTCGCCTGGCTCGCCAACTTCGGCGATGATTGGGGCTTGGCGGGTACTGGATTTGAAATGGGCGTTGCCGAAGCCGCCGGAGCCGCCACGAGCGACGATGACTTCGGCACCGTCTGTGGTTAGATCAGCGATTAAGTTCTTCTTCGAACCGCTTCGCTCGCGCCCGTCGTTACGGGGCTCGCTCGCTATCTCGCTCCCGTTGTCGCGAATGTTCTCAGAAGAACTTAATTCGCTGATTCTGTACACGACTGTACCGACGGGGACGTCGACGATTAGGTCTTTGCCGGAGCGGCCGGCGGAGCGCTGGCCGGAGCCATTTTTGCCGTCTTCGGCTGTAAGTATCGGGGTAAAACGAAAGTCAACCAATGTGTTAGTGTTGCGGTCGGCACGAAAAATAATGTCACCACCTTTGCCACCATCGCCACCATCTGGGCCACCTTTAGGAATATAAATCTCATGGCGAAAAGAGACGGCACCATCGCCGCCTTTACCGGCTTTCAGACTAACTTTGGCTGTATCTACAAACATAACAATATTATAACATATTTTCTTGATAAAAAAATAGTTGACTTTTTTGCGTTTATGCTTTATTATAAGGATAAGCTGGTACGCTTCACAGGGGTTCCACTGACTTTAGTGGAGTGTGGAGACTTACATTAAAAACAAAAACAGCGGATTAAAACAAACCAATGTGCCCCAGGGTGGGCGCGTAACAGCGGGGAAAGGCCATCGCAAGGTGGTCTTTTTCGTGGTATAATACTCTTTATGATAAAGTTTACAATTATTACATTGTTTAGAGAAGCGATTGAGCCATATCTCAAAAGCTCGATGATGGAAAAAGCTGTACGTAAGGGACTGGCGGAGTTTGATTTTGTTAATCTTCGCGATTTTGGGCTTGGTCCGCATAAATCTGTCGATGACACTCCGTACGGTGGTGGCGATGGGATGCTTCTTAGATGCGAGCCAGTTTTTGCGGCGATTGAACAAATAAAAGCTTCCGATCCCGATGCGAAAGTAATTATTCCTACCCCCGTAGGTGAAATATGGAATCAGAGTCTTGCTAGAGAGTTTGCATCACAACTTGGGGGATTTCGGAGCGCGGCAGCGCGAGATTTAGCGCGCGAGCCCCGTGGCGACGGGAGCGAGCGACGCGACCCCGAGTGTGATGCAAATTCTCATTACATCATTTTATGTCCACACTACGAGGGTTACGACGAAAGAATACTTTCGATTGTGGACTATAAAATTTCACTAGGAAAATATGTTTTAACTGGTGGGGAATTGCCGGCCCTAATTATTATTGACTCTATTGTGCGGTTAATCCCAGGAGTGCTTGGCGGGGAGCAATCGGCCGAAATTGAATCTTTTTCTGATGGTGATAATCTAGAATACCCGCAATACACTCGGCCAGAAGATTTTAGGGGTATGAAAGTACCAGAAATTCTCTTATCTGGCAATCACGGCGAAATAGCAAAATGGCGCTCAGAGCATTCTGGGCAAGTGAAATAATCTAGAGATAGAAAAAAGCGCCCGAAGGCGCTTGAAAAGGTGCGTTAAATTATCCGTATAAATGGCAGTGCTATAAGCATTACAAAGAATACGAACAAACTCACAACAAAGAGTTCCGGGATGATATCTGCGTTAATAAACAGAGCATAAAAGATCCCGACGACAAAGGCCACAATAATTATTAAATATATTAATGCTATCGTTGTCATTTTTAGTCCCCCTATCTATAAAAAAGAACAATTTGCTGTCTTCATTATATCACATATCTGTTATTTTGTCAATCTTTAACCCCTTTTACCGATGTAGTATAATTTAGATATGGATTTTGGCGAAGATGTAGAAAATCTAAAGGGGATTGGACCGAAAACAGCGGAAAAACTGCATAAATGCGGTATCGTTTCGGTAAAAGATCTGTTTTATACACTGCCGCGGGACTATGACACTTTTGAAACTCCGGTGTCGATTGCCGATATTCGCCCTGGCAAAATCGTGATTAAGGGGGCAATTGACTCTTTGACGACTCGGAGAGCCAGGCGTCGCAATTTATCTGTAACCGAAGGTATTATTCATGATGCCACAGGTTCTATCAAGGTGGTTTGGTTTAATCAGAGTTACCGATTGAAGCAGTTTGCGCCAGAGAAAGAATACTATTTTACCGGTAACTATGAGCTAAAAAATGGGCGTTATAGCCTGATTTCGCCGTCGGCGGCCGAAGTATCTGATATTGACCCTAGGACTGGCCTTAGCCCGGTTTATAAGGCGCATGGCTCGCTTAAATCACATGATTTTAGACGTTTGATTTCGCAGTCTAGAGATAAATTTAATGCGATCCCGGATTTGCTGCCTTCTGTGTCGGCTGGCACTCGCGCAAAAGCTTTGTTTTATTCGCATTTTCCTAATTCTTTAAATACGGTCAAAAGGGCACATAATTATCTGGCCTACGAAGAGCTATTTGAGCTGATTTTGGCTTCGAGATTAAACCGCCAAGAAAACAAAAAGCTAAAAGCGACTTCATTTAAGTTTGATAGCGGTAAGGTTCGGAAATTTGTTGAAAGTCTGCCTTTTAAACTGACAAATGCCCAGCGTCGAGCGGCGTGGGATATTTTCAATGATTTAGAGAAGACGGTGCCGATGAATAGATTATTACAGGGGGATGTGGGCTCAGGTAAGACTGTGGTAGCGGCTCTTTCGGCCTATGTGACGGCGCTTTCTAAGGGCCAAGTGGCAATTCTGGCTCCGACAGCTGTGCTGGCGGCTCAGCATTTTGCAAATATCTCAGGACTATTATCTGAATTTGGCATCAAGGTCGAGCTTTTAACAGGGGCGACCAAGCAGAAGAAGGAATTAAAGGCTCGCATCAAAAATGGCGATGTTGACGTCGTCATTGGCACTCATGCGCTACTAACTGATGATACGGTGTTTTCGAATCTGGCGCTGGTGGTGATTGATGAACAGCACAGATTTGGTGTGGAACAGAGACAAAAACTCATGTTGAAATCACCGGCTGGGCTAGCACCGCACCTTCTGGCGATGACGGCCACACCGATTCCGCGCTCTTTGCAACTAACGGTGTTTGGAGATTTGGATGTCTCGATTTTAGATGAACTACCAGCGGGGAGAAAGCCGATTTCTACAACGGTGATGCCGGAAATCTCCGCCAGAGAGAAGCTCTATCCTGAGATTGTGCGTATAATTAGCTTGCCGCCAGATGAGAAAAAACACGGTAAAAAAGCAAGGGGGCAGCAAGTTTACTGGATTTGCCGAGCGATTGAAGACGGAGACAAGACGGTTTCTGAGATTACATCAGTAAAAAGCCGGGCAAAAAAATTGCAGGAGCTATTTCCGAAATTAAGAATCGAGTTTTTGCATGGCAAAATGAGACAAACAGAAAAAGATGAGATTATGGGGGAATTTGCGAACGGCGAAATCGATATTTTGGTGTCTACAACAGTGGTAGAAGTGGGCGTTGATGTGCCAAATGCCACGATGATAATCATAGAGAATGCGGATTCTTACGGCCTAGCGCAACTTCACCAGCTACGGGGGCGCGTCGGACGCGGCGTCTCTGAATCATATTGTTATCTCATGACTACGGGCGATGCGCAACCTTCTCGGCGCTTAAAAGAGCTCGAGAAATCTAACGACGGGTTTTATCTTGCGGAAATTGACTTAAAAATGCGGGGGCCCGGCGAGATTTATGGCGTATTACAACATGGGGCACTGGATCTTAGAATCGCA
The DNA here is from genome assembly GCA_947304075.1 of uncultured Candidatus Saccharibacteria bacterium. GTDB lineage: Bacteria > Patescibacteriota > Saccharimonadia > Saccharimonadales > Saccharimonadaceae > Nanosyncoccus. The sequence goes on along the minus strand of CAMYZY010000004.1, from coordinate 6,876 downwards.
TCTTTATCTGATACGAAGCTAATCGCGCGTGCACAGAAGGACGTGGTGGATTTTTTGCGCGATGCGGATAATTTGGTAAAATATAAGGAGTTAATGGACGGTATCTCGAAATATCAACAGATAACGACCTTAAATTAGGAGCAAAATGAAAAATACAGTGAGAATCACATCTGGAATTTATCGGGGAAGAATGATTAGCACCCCTGGCAAGAATACTCACCCAATGGGTGACAGGGAAAGATTGGCACTTTTTAATATGATTTCTGACTATCTACCCGGAGCTACGGTATTAGATGCTTACGCTGGGAGCGGGGCGCTAGGAATTGAAGCTTTGTCTAGAGGCGCTGGGAGCGTGGTTTTTATTGAAAATTCTCGCGAAGCCGAGAAATGTATTAAGAATAATCTCAAGGCTTTATCTATAGATGGTTGCACTGTACTTTGTAAAAAGGCCGAAGATTTTGAAACTGATAAGGAAATTGATGTGATACTAGCGGATCCGCCGTATGATGATTTTCAAATTGAAGGTGTAATACATTTAGCTCAATTTTTAAAGAAAGGTGGTGTTTTGGTACTATCTCACCCGGGAGAGACGCCGGAAATTGATAATTTAGCCTTAAAAACTAGCAAAAATTATGCCGGTGCCACAATTTCAATATTTGTCAAGATGTGATTATTTATTGCTTTTTCAGAGATTTATGTTGTAAAAATACTTGCGTTTTTTTATAAAGTGTGGTATAATTAAAATATAAGGAGTTTTGTTATGTATTATCAAGATGAAATTGAGAGAAAAGAACGCCGAAAAATTATTGCAGTAGCAATTGCAGCTGTGATTATTATTTTGCTTCTGATCGTTGCGATTATTGTTGTCGCTACGAAGAAGTCGGCTCGTACGTCTACGACCGCGGTCCAAACCACTTCTCAGGCCCAAAGCGCTGAGAAAGGCGAGTCCAAGGCTGTAGCTGAGAACAAGACTGATTCAAAAGAAAGTGAATCTACCAAAAGCTCAGAAGGTACTTCAAGTTCTAGTAGTACTTCAAGCTCTAGCAATACTACTGTCGGCAATTTAAGCAATGATCGTTCGACAGAGACAAAAGCAACTACTTCTACGACCACTACGACAAGCAAGAATATGCCTTCGACTGGTCCTGAAGACATTATCCCGGTTGCTTTGATTGCCGGTGCGCTTGTGGCTTATCTCTCTTCTTCTGTTTTAGCAAAAAGAGAAGCTTAAATGAATTAAACTAAAAGGCGAGCGAGTTAAAACGCTCGCCTTTTTGGCGCTAGTGTGCTATAATTGTGGGTACAAATGCCCGAGTGGTGAAATTGGTATACACGTATGCCTTAGGAGCATATGCCATTTGGTGTGCAGGTTCAAGTCCTGTCTCGGGCACCATCACAGAGTAATATTACGGATTCTCGCGCATGGGCGCGTTTTTTGATATAATAGGGTTATGAATAAAAAGGGTTTTATTAAGCTAAAGACATTGTTGCTAGACCTGGTGTTGCTAGCGATACTGGGTGGTGGCGTGTATCTTGGCTACACCATGGTAAAGGAAAGAAAACTGTTCATTAATGAATGGTTTATCGGTAATGGTTTGAAGGGCGTCGATATATCCAGTTATCAGGGGAAAGTCGATATGAAAAGCTTAGCGAATCAGGGAATTAGGTTTGTCTACATGAAGGCGACCGAAGGGAGTAACCATGTAGACGAAAAATTTGAAGCGAACTGGGCTAATATCGCCAAGACTGAAATGAAGGCCGGAGCCTATCATTTCTTTTCGTTTGAAAGTGGTGGGGAAACGCAGGCTGACAACTACATCGAGACGGTTGGCTCGCTAGACGGGCGATTGATACCTGCTGTGGATGTAGAAATCTACGGTAAATTCAAGGACAACCCACCAGAAAAAGACGCCGTAACGAAGCAATTAAAGATTTTTATGGCAGTAATCGAAGACAAATACAAGGTAAAACCACTGATTTATGCGCAAAAAGACGTATACGACAAGTATTTAAAGGATGACTTCTCGGATTATCCGCTCTGGGCGCGTAACGTTTACTTCCCAATTTATCTAGAATTTGGTGGTGATTGGGTAATTTGGCAGTATAAAGATCGTGGAGAGCTGTCTGGCTATGATGGCGAAGAAAAATACATCGATTTAAATGTCCTAAATCCTGGTAAAAGTCTGGATGATTTAATCGTGAACAAAAAATAGTTGCATGATACAATAAACACATGGAAAAGAAACCGGTGATACATGGTGTATATCGACATTTTAAGGGGGACTTATACATCGTTGAAGGTATAGCAGAGCATTCGGAAACGGGGGAATCATTGGTGGTTTATCGGGCGCTATACGGTGCTAATCAATTATATGTGCGGCCACTTGAGATGTTTTTGGGCGAAGTTGATCACAAAAAATATCCAAAAGTTAAACAAAAAAGTCGATTTGAATTGCAAGACATTAAGAGCAAAAATCACTGACCTTGCATCGTTGTAAAACCCATAATCTTTAATACGGATTGATTATAAATGTATTATAATAAGCTTATGAATAAGCACAATCTAACATTTAAAAAACTATTCCAAAAATATATCGGTGGTGAAATAAAACTAGAAAAATGGCAGTGGGCTGGGGTTTTGATGCTGACCGTGGTGTTTGCAGGTTTCTTTGGTTGGATTTATGAATTCATTTTTTATTATTTTGATGCCGGGACGGGCGAATTCTATATGCAGGGTGGAGATTTTTTGCCGTGGATTAATATTTACGCGATTGGGGCTTTGCTCATCATTCTCACCACCTATAAAATTCGTAAATACCCGTGGGCGGTGTTTTTGGTTTCGGTCGTTGCGACTGGGGTGCTAGAATTTGTGTCTGGGTGGCTGGTGTACACGATTGGCAACGGGACCAGGTACTGGGATTATAATACCGAGATACTTAACTTTGGCAATATTGGTGGCTTTGTTTGCCTTAGGAGCGTGCTGATTTTTGGCCTGTCGGCCTTGATGCTAATCTATCTAATTGTCCCAGCTTTTATGCTACTCTCGACCAAATTAAGCAAACGAACGTTTTTGACGCTGGCGATAACTCTATTCACCATCGTGATGGTTGATGAAATCTATAATCTTTTGGCGTCAAAGTTTTTTGGCTGGCCGGATGCGATGGATTATTACCGCTCTCTAGGTTGGAAATATTTGACATGAAAAACCCGGGCATAAGCCCGGGTGGGGGGAGAACGGGTTTAATCCCTAAAAATGATGAAACCCGTTCGTTTCTTTGTGTCGTAAAACGCTTTAAAGTTGAACCCTTTGGGTTCTCCTTCAAGCGGTTCTGAATCTAAGTTGGCCTTACAATAGCCTCCCAGGTTAAATTTGCATCCAGAGCCATCTTCATACTGGATGCTGTTTACTACAAAATCTGTTACAAAGATCAGATTCTGGTCAGCTTTCACCACCGCGAAATCCACAGGGATTTTTGCGTCTTTGGTATACGCATATTTACATGCGTCAAAGAGCAAATCCTTGCCGGGTCCGGCGATGATGTCGTAATAGTTTCTTTCGGTGCTCATACAAACACCTCCTTTCTAAAGTACTATCCCTTCGGGATAAAAATAGCCTTATTTAACAGGCTGATGGCTCTATTATAGCACATATTGCTATTTTTGTCAATACAAAAGCGAATTGCTTAGCGTGCTTTATATGCTAGAATAGTAGAAAAGGAGGTTTATGGAATTTGTCCGATTAAAATACGCAAACAACAAACTTATCAATGCAGACATCAAAGAACATCAAGACGTCATCAATGAATATGTCGAGAAAAAAGGTTATGAATACGTCGGATTTATTCCGACTTTGTTTGGACCAAGTGGCAAAACTCTCGAAATTGATTTGATTTTTAAGAAACCGACCGAAGACAAAAAACCAGCCGAAACTAGGCCGGCTGAAACCAAAAAATAATTAAGCTTTTTGTGTTATAATCATAAGAAGCATGGGCAAAATAACTAAATATTTGAACCAGTTGATTGTCGGAAATGTTTTTGATACGCCTGAAATTCTTGAGCAATACTCCACGGACCAATCGATTTTGAAAATTAAGCCGAGATTTGTGGCTTTTCCGGAATCGACTGACGATATCCGAAAATTAATGCGATTTTTTAATCAAATTGCTTCAAAAGACATCCCGGTGACGGTGGCAGTTAGGGGCTCTGGCATGGATGAAGGCGGGGCGGATCTTAGTACGGGTTTGGTGATTTCGACCGAAAAGCTAAACAAAATGCTCGAAATTGACCCGCGAGAGAGATTAGTGCGGGTGCAGGCTGGCATCACGTTAAAAGAATTAAACACGGCTTTGTCGGTGTCTGGGCTAACGATTCCGATTGGCGGGCACGATAACGATACGATTGGGGGCCTGATTTCAAATTGCCCGACCGATTCGTTTGCGGGAAAATATGGCGGAATCCAAAAATATGTTGAAAGAATTGAAGTGATTTTGGCAAATGGTGAAGTTTTACAAACTATACGCTATCGCAAATATGCGGCTGCCAAAAAGACTGCCGAAAAATCACTAGAAGGTGACATTTACCGCCGAATAGCTAAGTTGATTAAGAAAAATGAGAGCTTAATTAATTCAATTTCAAAGGACGAATACGAGTGTTCTGGCTATCCCAAAATAAAGGATGTTTACAAGCGCGAGTCGATGGACCTTGCACCGGTATTCTTTGGTGCGCAAGGTACGCTTGGCGTGATTTCGGAAGTAATTTTAAAGGCGGTGCCGGTTTCAAAAAAACCAGTTCGCGTGGTTGCTACGTTTAAGACCTTGGAACAAGCCTGCGATTTTATGGACGACGCCAAGGAACTAAAGCCCTGCGAAATGAATGTATATGATTTGAAAATTATTCAAGAAGCACGTGAATCGGGCAAAAATCTTGATGGCGTGATTCGGAAACTCGAAGATGGCTTTGTGGTTTTCTTAAGTTTTGACGAAAAAAAGAATGCTTGCCTAAAAAAGCTTGAGCTCATGCGCAAAAAATACCCACGCAATGCTAAGTTTATACTTGAATCTCCCGAAAATCAGTCTACGTTGAACGAATTTCAAAATTCACTGTCAAACTATCTTGGCAATATTCGTGATGGCGAGCGCGTGCCAGTACTGACGGATTTTTATTTGCCAGCCGAAAATTTGGAATATTTTATGAAAGATTTGGAAATTTTAAGCACAAAACTCGAACTAGACTTGGCGCTTTATGGGTCATACGGCTCATCGATTTATAGTTTACGGCCAAAATTTAATCTCGAAAGTGAAGATTACAACAAAAAAATGGCGACTTTCTTAAGGGCGGGGGCCTATGTAATAGAAAGGCAAGGTGGAAAACTGGCGGGTGGCACGCCCGAGGGAAGGCTAAAGGCGGTGGTGACGAATACCGAAATGCGCGAGCCTGAAAAAAACTTATACACCGAAATCAAACGTATCTTTGACCAAAACAATATTCTAGGCCCAGACATCAAACTTGGTGCTGTGTCAAAGTTTACTTTGACCCACTTAAGAGATACTAATTTGCCAAAAATTATGTTATAATCTAACTAAATAGGAGTTTATATGAAGACAAAATTTAAGAAGATTTCTGATTCGCGCGTTGAAATTACTGTGACGCTCGATCAAGCTGATTTAAAAGAAGCTGGTAAAAAAGCTTTGGAAAAACTGTCTAAAGAAGTTAAAGTTGAAGGATTTCGCAAAGGCAGAGTGCCAACTGAAGTGGCCAAAAAATTTATTCCTGAGAATGATTTGAATGCTGAAACAATTGATATCGCAGTGCGTACGACCGTGATTCAGGCCTTTCAAAAAGAAGAAAAGTCCCCACTGGTACTGCCTAGCGTAAATGTGACCAAATACGTGCCGGGCGAAATGGCAGAATATACTGCTACGGCTGATATTATTCCAGAAATCAAGCTGGGTGACTTTAAAAAACTTGGCGTAAAAAGGCCGGAAGTAAAAGTTGCCAAAAAGGAAATTGACGATGTAATTAACAACATCAGAAATTCGTTTGCCGAAAAGAAAGCAATCAAAAGAGCCGCAAAAATGACGGATGAAGTCGTGATTGATTTTGTCGGCAAAAAAGGTGGTGAAGCCTTTAAGGGCGGTTCGGCCAAAGATTACAAGTTGGTACTTGGTTCAAACACTTTTATTCCGGGTTTTGAAGACGGCATAGTGGGACACGAGCCAGGTGATAAGTTTGAACTTAAACTGACTTTCCCGAAAGATTATGGTGTAAAGGATTTAGCTGGCGCTAAGACTGTTTTTGAAGTGCTATTAAAGCAAGTAAATGAAGTGACGTTGCCAAAAGTTGACGATGCGCTCGCCAAAAAATGCGGACCGTTTAAGACCGTTGACGAGTTAAAGGCAGATATCGAAAAGAATCTAACCGCCCAAAACGAACATCGTCTAGATGAGCAATTTAAAGACGATTTGATTAAAGCTTTGGTGGCTAAGTCTAAGGTTCCAGCTCCGGAAATTTTGATTGACGATCAAGTCCGTATGATTCGTGAAGACATGACGAGAAATGCTCAAGGCCGTGGCATGAGTTTTGAAGATTTTCTTAAAGCTAACAATGAGACAATGGAAAATTGGGAAAAGGAAGCACGCAAAATCGCGACCGAAAGGGTAAAAGCATCCCTAGCGCTTCAGACTCTGGCAGTAGATAATCACATTACAGTTTCCGATGACTTAGTAAATGCCAAATTAGCAGAGTTGCGTGACGTCTACAAAAAATCTCCAGAAGCCTTGAAGAATCTGAAGAATCCGAACGTCAAAATGGACATCAAAAACCGTCTTATTATCGAAGAGACGATTAATTACTTGGTAAAAGTCAATAAATAATTAT
>CAMYZY010000003.1 GCA_947304075.1 uncultured Candidatus Saccharibacteria bacterium | reverse complement strand
ATAATTGAATTGCGCACCGGAATTGACCTTTCACCAATCGTCGCCGTAAATACAATCGCATCTAGTCCACCCATTTTTGCTGCAAATTCACCAATTTTACCTGCCACGCCATCTATAAACATATTATAGGCTTCCGCCGCATCTGCCCGATCTTCCTCTGCACCAGCAATTATCTCACGCATATCCGAAGAACCCGCTAACGCAAGTAAACCTGATTCTTTATTCATTAGTTTAATTGCTTCCGCTGCACCCAGTTTTTCACCGAGCAAAGCCCCAATCGTCGGGTCAATCGAACCAGTTCTCGTCGAAGACATCAATCCTTCAAGTGGAGTCTCACCCATCGAAGTATAAGCCGGTTCACCGTCTATTAAAGCCGTAATCGAACAACCCGACCCCAAATGACAAACTACCATTTTCTTCTCAAGTAATCCTAGCTCTTTAATGCGGTCCATCATATATCCATAAGATGCCCCGTGTGCGCCATAGCGACCTAAATCAAACTCTTCGATAATTTCCTTCGGCAAAGCATACTCAGTATCTCGGCGTGATTTACGTGTCAAAGCTTCTGAATCGCTCATCAACATGATTGGCACACCTGGGAAAGTCTCGCTAGCATTCTTTATTCCGCGTTCCGTCCCTGGCACGTGCAAAGGATTTGTTACTCTGACTTTCTCAAGCTCCTTAAAGGTTTTGTCATCTACAATATGATTTGCCGAAAAATACTTTCCCGCCGCCACTACGCGTACCAAAATACCATCAAGTGGATGCGCATCGTTGATGAAACCTTCTTTCTCAAATATCGCCTTTGCTTCTTTAAACGCTACACCAAGCGAATCCCATTTTTTATCTACTCGTTCTTCCGACCCATCTGCTCTCGTTATCGTACAAATAAATTTCTTCTTGCCATCTTCTTCAATCCCTTCAAAATACAGCGAGCAAACTTCATCTTCACCTTCATACAGCGAAAATTTCTCACTTGACGATCCTGAATTTAAAACTAAAAAGATTTTTGTAATATTTGTTGCCATAAAAATAACTCCTTTTACTCATTATATCTCATTTTCCCTTTAATTCAACATGAAAAAAAGCCGGCTATCAAAGTCGGCTATAAATAATGTACAAAAGGGGATGATGTTTTAACGAATCTATTGAAATAAACGGACTATATAACTCTTCTTCTCCTGGTTTACGGTTACATTGCTTTTTGTTAAAGCACCATCCCCCAGACCTTATTTTAACACAATACTAAACTAAAATCAATACCTTTCTTCTGTTTCCACTCATCGACCGCTTTTTTCACCCCAGGCAGCGCAGGATTATTATAATCATGTACCACCAAGATTCCTCCCTTACTCATTTTTGGCACCACTAGTTTCAAAGAATTTTTAATCGATTCATAAAAATCCCCATCCAAAAAAGCAAAAGCTATCTCGCTCGGCAAATCATCCGTTAAAAGCTCACTAAACCAACCTTTTTTTATTACCGGCACCATAAGCCCCGCTCTTAAAAATCTCTCCTTAACTTCTCTCTTGGTAACAAAAAGCTCCCCACCTTTAAAACTATTACCAAGTACCGATCTATCTTCCTGAGTTTTTTCTGGTAAACCTTCAAAAGAATCATAAATCCAAAGCTTTTTCTGAAGTTTTTCACAGGTTTTACCCATCTTTTTCACATCTTTTTCCACAGGTTTTTCCACAATCATATCCCTATTAAAGTCTCTCAAAATCTCTGCTAGAAGTAGCGACGTGTCTCCCTTATAACATCCCAGTTCAACAAAATCTCCCGGTACTTTCAAACATTTTTTTGCTAATTCCAGTATTCTCTTAGTTTCAGCTTCGCTCACCTGATCATTTTTCCACACCATTTCTAGTTTACTCCTTAAATCCAATCAGTAGTATTACTAAAAGCTATTTTTTTCCAAGCAACATCTGTGCCAGATACTCACCAGTCGGCGTCTTTGCACTGCGAGCCAAATCTTCCGGTGTTCCTTCCGCTACGACCTGCCCACCTTTTAAGCCACCTTCCGGACCCATATCAATCACCCAATCCGCCGATTTGATGACATGCAAATTGTGCTCAATCACAATCATCGTATTACCACCGTCCACTAATCTATTCAAAATCGCTAACAATCTCTTTACATCATCCGAATGCAGCCCCGTCGTTGGCTCATCCAAAATATACAAAGTCTTCCCCGTCGAGCGACGTGACAATTCCGTCGCCAGTTTAATTCTCTGCGCTTCGCCACCGCTAAACGTCGTCGCCGGCTGACCCAACTTAATGTACCCTAGCCCAACTTCTTGTATAGTTTTTAGTTTCGTTGCAATCGAAGGAATATTCTTAAAGAATTCCACCGCTTCATCAATCGTCATTTCCAAAACTTGTGAAATATCCTTCCCTTTATATTTCACTTCCAATGCTTCCGCATTATAACGGCGCCCATGACATTTTGGACAAGTTACATACACATCTGGCAAAAAATGCATCTCAATTTTATTTACACCATCACCCTGGCAATGCTCACATCGACCACCTTTCACATTAAATGAAAACCTACCAGCCCTATAACCCCGCACTACCGCTTCCGGTTGCGCCGCAAATAATTCTCTTATTGCCGTAAACACCCCAGTATAAGTCGCCGGGTTTGATCTTGGTGTTCGCCCAATCGGCGATTGATCTATCACAATTACTTTATTTAAATGCTCAATTCCGTCGATTCTTTCATGCGTACCAGACACCGTCTGCGCATGGTGCAATCTCGCCAAAAGTTCATTTGCCAAAATTGTATTAACTAGTGTTGATTTACCAGAACCCGACACTCCCGAGACCACCGTAAACACCCCTAGTGGAAAATGCACATCAATATTCTTTAAATTGTTTTCACGCGCACCCACCACCACCAATTCCTGGCCACGTTTCGCTTTTCGTCTTTTCTTCGGCACCGGTATCGTCAATTCTCCCGACAAATATTTCCCAGTAATCGAGTTAGGGTTCTTCATAATCTCTTCTGGTGTACCAGCTGCTACTAATTTACCACCACCTAAACCTGCCCCCGGACCAATATCAATAATATAGTCCGACGACAACATCGTATCTTCATCATGCTCCACCACGAGCACCGTATTTTTCAAATCCCTGAGATGCTTTAAAGTTGCAATCAATTTATTATTATCTCTCTGATGGAGACCAATCGATGGTTCATCCAGCACATATAATACGCCCTGAAGCCCCGAACCAATTTGCGTTGCTAGTCTAATTCTCTGCGCTTCACCACCCGATAAAGTATTTGCCGCTCGGCCTAGCTCCAAATACCCTAAACCGACATCCTGCATAAACTTAACTCTTTCACGAATCTCTTTTAGAATTGGTGCTGCAATCATTTTTTCTGCTTCCGAAAATTCCAAATCTTGACTCAAAACTTCTAGCGTCGCATCCACATCAAGATTACACATATCTACAATATTTAAATCATGCACCGTTACCGCAAGCACCGCCGGTTTCAATCTCGCTCCATGGCATTCCTGACATTCGCGTACTCTCATAAATCTTTCAATATCGTGCTTTGTAAATTCCGAAACTTTCGGATCATTATACCTTCGCTCTAACATCGGAATTACACCTTCATAGGTCGTTTCATAAACCGTCCCGTCCGCAAAACGTCCCGAACCACTAATTTTCATCTCATACTTCATTTCACCTGTGCCATACAAAATCATGTGCTTAACTTCTTCCGACAACTCTCCAATTGGCGTATAAACATTAAAACCGTGTTTTACTCCCACCGCCGACAATCTTTTTAGCCACCACGAATCCTGCCCTACTCTATTAAACGGCCTAATTCCCCCTTCCGCTATCGTCAAATTATTATTAAACACTAGCCCCGGATCAATTTCCATTCTCGAGCCAAGCCCTGTACAAACTGGACACGCTCCTTCTGGCGCATTAAAAGAGAATAATCTCGGTGTCAATTCTGGAATCAATTCATCTGGATGGTCCGGGCAAGCATATCGTTGCGAATAGGTCAAAACTTCCGTATTTTCAGCGTTAATTCTCGCTTCACCTACCGCCACCGCATTATCCGTTACCCTAAGAAGCTCAATAATTCCTTGCCCCATTTCTAAGGCCTGTTCTATCGAGCCCGCAATTCTCGAACGTAATTCTGGCGACAACACAAATCTATCCACCACTATTTCAATATTATGTCTCTCATTTTTATTTAATTCCGGAAATTCATCTAGCGCATAAATAATCCCATCTACTCTCACTCTCGAAAAACCCTTCGCGGAATATTGTTCAGGCAAATGTTGAAATTCGCCTTTTTTTGCCGCAACAATTGGTGCAAGCAACATCAATTTCGAACCTAACGGTAACTTCATTACTTCATTTACAATATCTTCTACACTTCTTCGACTCACTTTTTTATGGCAAATTGGACAATGCGGCACCCCCACTCTTGCAAACAACAAACGTAGATAATCATAAACTTCTGTCACCGTCGCCACCGTCGAACGCGGATTACGCGATGTTGATTTTTGGTCAATCGAAATTGCCGGAGAAAGCCCCGTGATCGAATCTACATCTGGTTTATCCATCACGCCCAAAAACATTCGTGCATACGAGCTCAAAGACTCCACGTATCGCCTTTGCCCTTCAGCGTAAATCGTATCAAAAGCCAGTGAAGACTTCCCGCTTCCCGATAACCCCGTAATTATCACCAATTTATCTCTCGGAATATCTACATCAAGGTTCTGTAAATTGTTTTGCCTTGCCCCCCTCACTCTAATCACATTATCGGCTCCAAAAATCTCCCCTTCCACTTCCCTAATCTGATTTTGCTTCTCTTCCATCGGCCAGCCTTCCTTTAAATAAACTCATCCATTATACCAAAAAATCCCTGTTTTGTCCAGATACTAAAGATAAGAAACTACTTTTTAACCAATTCTCGATAAACTACAAACTTATCACCATCACCCTTTAATTTTTTTATCATTTTATCTAATCTTTTTACCAATTTATCTCCACTATTTCGCTTAATATACCAGGGCACCACTTTATAATCACCTAAATCAGCAAATTCCCACGGGTGAAAATAAGTCGCAAGAAACCCCGTCTTTTTAATCGCCATTTTAGCTAATCTCATATACACAAAAAACGGAAACAAATGTAAAGCCAACCAAAATAACGGCACTCTTAAACCAGTCGCCACCGAAGTTGGTATTTCTAAAATCCCACTTTTTAAATGCGGCTTTCTAGGCTCTTTCATATTATTATATCTTCCCGGTATAAATGCCGGATTTACGCTCGAATCATACAAAAATCCGCATTTCTTTAAATCGTCATAATTAATAGTTTGCATCCTTGGTTGTCGCCATCCCGCCGTCGCTATTTTAAAGCACTTGTCCAAGTATTCCTTACATTTCTTTGCATCGGTCTTCGTAGGTTTAAAATGATTAACCCCATGACACGCCACTTCGTGCCCTTCTTTATTAATCCGTTTTATAAGCTCCGGTTGTTCTTTTGCAAAATTCACCGTGCAAAAAAATGTCGCTCGCACTTTATTATTCTTTAAAACATCTAGTATTTTAACTAATCCCTCCGCCGATACTTTAGCCCCCTTTTTCACGCTAATCATTTCACCGTGTTCTCTTGGCAAATCAAATTCTTCTACATCAAAACTCAGTAAAACTTTGCCACTCATCAAAAAGCCCTACCAATTCCTTTAGATTTCTTCTTGTCAATTATATATAGTGGTCGACCTTTAGACTCCGCATGAATCTGCGAAATATAAAGTGCCGTCATCGACTGCGAAATTAAAACTAACCCCACCAAAAACGAAACAAATACACTCATCGCCACCGCCCCACTCCAATCTAAGTGCAAAGGATCGCCCATAATATATTGTTGAATTAAAATAAATAGCCCCATAATTAGCGAAACAACCGTAATAAATATTCCAATCCATCCAAAGATTAATAATGGTGTCCTGGTTGATGACACTAAACTATCTCCCGCCAGGCTCATCAGCATCCCAAAATTATAAGACGGTTTTCCACTGAGCCTGCCGTTTGTTTCAACTACAATATATTCTTGTTTAAATCCCAGCCAATCAATCAATCCACGTGCTAATCTATTTCTTTCTGTAAACTTGTTAAATTCATCCACCACGCTTCTATCCAGCAACCTAAAATCCATCGCCCCCACTACAATGTTTTTATTACCAAGCATTTTCATCATCGCATAATATAATTTTGAACCCAAACGATGTTTAGTTGTATTATGCTTTCTTACGGCCGTTACAATCTGCGCCCCCTTCTCCCATTTTTTCAACATTTTTTCAATCACACTGACTGGATGCTGGCCGTCCGCATCGATCATAATCACCGCATCGCCTTTAGCAAACTTTAATCCTGCCGACAAAGCAATTTCTTTCCCAAAATTTTTTGAGAACGTAATGATTTTTGTTTTAATCTTTTTTTGTAATTTACATTTGTTAATAATTGTCAAAGTTTTGTCTTGCGAACCATCATTTACTATAATTAATTCCGTTCTATAATTAAGCTTTAGTAGTTCCGGTAGAAGTTGGCTATCTAAAAATTTCCCAACCCCTGCCTCTTCATTAAAAACCGGTGTCACAATCGAAACCAATTTTCTCTTCATAACCCTGATTATACCACAGCGAAAGTGTTATAATAGTTTTATGTCAGATAGCACACTAAAGCGCGCTGGTAAATTTACCATTATTGGCATCATCCTTACGCTTTTTAATTTCTGCATTTATACTTTCCTTGCCAGAGTAATTTTTAATTCAAACGAATTGCTATGGCTTGATAGCATCATTTCTTATATCCTTGCTACAGTTTTAGCTTACATTCTTCATTCTCGCATTACTTGGCGTGAACGCCAACCCGACAAACATGGTATTTTTATGTTTTTCTTATGGAACATCATCACTGCAGTTATTATCAGCCCTTTTTTCACATGGTTTTTCGGTCTTTTAAAACCTCTTTACGAATTCATCTTCAATATCACGTCGTCAATCAATCTCCCCTTCGATTACAACTTTATCGAAAGCACTACCATTTTTATTTTTACCACATGCGTTACTATGATATTAAATTATCTCTTTTACGACAAACTAGTGTTCGGCCAAAAAGGAGTGAAACATGAAAAACCAGACTCAAAAACCAAAAAGTCATAAATTACTGTCGCTTTTCCTTTACTTTTTACCAATCTTCTTTTTCCTAATTTCGTATTTTCTCATCACGACATCCGGTGAAGACATTCATCAAGGCGCCGGTAGTTTAAGTAACGGAATCGAAATCAACGCCATTAAAGATGCCAGTAATGCCTTGAGTCACAGTGGTCGCATTACCGACATGTATGCCTGGACGGTCATCGACTTATTTGATTATCAATTTCAATTCGGTATCGATACTATCTTTCGTTTGTTCGACGCCATTTTGATAAGTGGCAGTTTATTCATCGCAACTTACATCATTTTAGGACGTAAACCCAAACTCCAAATCAAAGATTCTCTCGTCTTTTGTTCAGTTTTTGTTGCAATTGTTTTTACATTATTTGGGCGTCGTTTATACTCCGAATTTTCCATGATTCATAATTACGTACCTTTAGTTTTTATTACATTATTATTTAGCATCCCCTATGTCAAACTTTTGCAAAACCAAACCGTTTCAAACAAACACCACCTTCTCGATATTCTTTGGTTGCCGCTCGGTTTTATTTTTGGTATGTCTACCACTATTACACCGCTTGCTTTCCTTGCCACAGCTATTATCTACATAATTATCAAACGACAAAAACTTTCAAAACTACCCGTCTGGTTTTATACTGGCTTAATCGGTCTTGTCATCGGTTCTTGTTTAAGTTTCTTTTTGAGTTCCGGTATGGGGAGTTATGCCAATAATCCTTCATCCGCCGAAACTTTCGACTACGTTTCATTTACCGACTTTATTAGTAATCCCATCCAAACATTACCACACCTACTTTTCCACGCACTTTATAATTTCACTATGGTTTTGCTGCCATTAGTCCTGATTACTATTATCGCAATTGTTTTCAGTAAATCGTTTCGCCGAATTTTTATTAAACATCCCATTAAACCGCTGTCGCCAAACACTAAACGTTTACTACTAGCTTTCACTTTATTTATTTTTATCCATGTGTTTGCTTCAATCCAAATCAAATCGCCACCACGCATCCTCATTCCCGCCTATCTCGCTGGCGTTATTTTAATACTTAGAATTTTTACTCCACATATAAAATCATTCTTTCTTGGTAGTGCCATTGTTGTTCTCACTCTCAGCGCCATTATTATTCATACTGTCTTTTTGGGCATTTATCACCATAACACAGCGATTATTTTAGAAGAAATTAAATCTTCTCCAGAGAGTTCTCTTTGTATCGAAAAATCCCGCAACCTTGCCCCTCGCCTTCCAATTATTAATTTAAGCCAAGAATACATGATCGTTGATTGGGGTTATCCCGAACCAATTTATGGCAAAAATATTACCTTCTGCCAACCAAATTCCTAAGAGCCATATTCTTTTTCAATAAAATCATATCTTTGAAAAATCCACCACAAAAGTTTTTCCGTTTCTTCTTTGTAATGCTTTAATTCCCATTTTTCGTTATTTCGTTCCACTACATTCCTAATGTTCTTTGCCCTACTCACTAGTTCATTCAAATATTCCCCCTTTTTCCCAGCTATTGTCTCATCTACCCATTTACTCACCACATTTCTAAACTCTTCCATTTCTTCAAGCCAATAAAACATCCTTGATATATTCAGATTTGGCTCCCTTTTCTTATACTCACCATTGCTTACATACACTCCAGAACCAAAAGCACTACTTTTCATCGGCAAAATCGCATTTGGTAAAAGCTTCAAATTACGGCCCCAGCTCCATCTTTCGTTTGCAAACGCAAAATCATAATCCCAAATTGGTCCGGCATGAATTTTATCATCCTTCCCATCCATGTAAAAATACATGCTTGAAACATAAGCATCCGGATTGCTAGAAAATTCCGACACCAAAAAGTATTTGGCCAAAGAATCAACATCACATACTTTTTGAATCGTCGTCCAATCCTTTGCTTCGGATGCTTTTTCAAACGCATTAAATTTTTCCAAAAAAATTCTCAAAGCTTCATCTTTGTTTTTATCATATACCGCATCTTTTATTATCAAGCAATTATTATTACTTGATAAAGTACACTCATCCTTATTTGTATTAATATTATCTAGTTCCACTATAATTCCATTTAAGTCTCTTAACCCTACCATACTTTTAGAAATTTCGATCTTCCGAGTTAAATAATATAATCCCTCATATTCTTCATCAATGTACACTTCAACTGGCTCTTCTTTCATTTTTAAATTTTCATCCATCATATTCCAGAATTCAAATGCCGCCTCGTTTCTTAAATGAGTATCATCAAAATGATTAGCAAGTAAAACCCATTTTTTACTTTTACCCATACCAAATAGATTTTCTTTATCACTTAATTTCAAATTGAATGGCTTCTTCTTATTTTGCCAAGTTGAATTGCCTCTTCCGCTAATGATTATATCTTCAAATACACTTTTTTCATTATTATTTTCTATAATCAGTTCATTACCACCATATTTTAATCCCTTATCTCCCTGTTTTATTTCATCCAAAGTAACCTGATTTAAGTTAATTCTTAAAACCGGAATCTCCTTATCTACCGTTTTTTTCTCATTATTCATAACAATTACTATTGTCGTAGTAATTAGCACCAGTATAATCATTACTCCCACCGTCAAACAGATTTGCAATCCATGACGTTTTTTCATAATAAACCTATTCTATCATATTTAAGGCTCTCTATTGTATTGAATTCCCCCATTACATTGAGATATAATTATCTCATGGATAAAAAAATTACTATTATTGTTCCGATTTATAACACGTCAAAATTTTTACCAAAATGTCTAGATTCTATTTTAAACCAAACCTACCAAAACCTTGAAATCCTTCTTGTTGATGATGGTTCCACTGATAACTCAGGCTCTATAGCGGATGAATATTCCAAAAAAGACGCTAGAATTCACGTTATTCATCAAGCCAATTTGGGCCAATCCGCTGCCAGAAATCACGGACTCAAACTCGCTACCGGCGATTTTATTAGCTTTATTGATAGTGACGACGAAATCAAACCATCCTTTATCGCTGACTTATTAAACTCATTCAACCAATCTACCTCTTTGTCTGTCTGCGGAATGCACTACAAGCGGCTCAAAAATCAATCCGCCAAAAACGTCTATATCAATCAACTTCGTCCAAAACGTCAATCAGAATCAGAAAAAGCCTACATTTTGTACCTTCTCGCAACTGATGGCCGTATGTATTCATCAGTCAACAAACTCTACCGCACTAAAACAGCAAAAACACTAAGATTTAATGAAAAAATTAATTTCGCCGAAGACACAGAGTTCGTCTTAAATTATCTCAAAAAAGCCCAAGGTGACATTTCTTTTGTTTTAAAGCCACTCTATATTTATAATTTTGGCACCGATGGTAGTACAATCAATCAAACTGCAATCAGTTGGCAAAACTGGCAAACTGCCTATCAAAACCTAAAAACCTGGCTCGGCAAATCTCCATCCGTCAACGAACAATTTTGGCTTCATCTAGTTCATCTCCGCTGGCGCATCTCATATTTACGCTCCAGGCGTCGCGCAAAACCATAAAATATGGTAAAATAAACTAATATGAATATACCTAGAGTGCTAAATAGGAAGAATCGTATTCTTCTCAAAGAACTCACCAAGACTGACTTCAAACTACGTTACCAAGGTTCAGTTCTAGGGTACTTGTGGGCTCTTCTCCGCCCACTTATGATGTTTGCAATTCTTTATATTGTTTTTGCCAAACTTCTCCGATTTGGTGGAGATATCCCTCACTACCCAGTCTACCTTCTCTGTGGTACTACCATGTGGAGCTTCTTTACTGAGTGTACTTCCCAGGGCATCCAAGCTATTGTTAATCGTGGCGACCTTCTCCGTAAAATCAGTTTCCCTAAATACATTGTCGTCGTTTCTGCCACCTTGACTGCCGTTATTAATATGTTAATTAATCTCGTCGTCATAATTATTTTCGCACTTATCAATGGCGTCACTCCAACCTGGAGCTGGTTCCTAATCATCCCCGCCATCTTAGAGCTTTATCTTCTTTCCCTCGGTATTGCTTTCTTGCTCGGCTCTATCAATGTTAAATATCGCGACATTACTTCAATTTGGGATGTTCTCACACAAGCACTATTCTATGCTGTCCCTATTATCTACCCTGTTTCTATGATTGCCACTAGTAGTGTTTTAGCAGCCAAAGTCATCATTTTAAATCCTATTTCTCAGGCCATTCAAGACATCCGTTTTGGTCTTATCACTCACGAAACCATCACCACTTGGAACTATCTTGACCATATTATTCTTGCCTTTATTCCGATAATTATTACATTTGCCATCCTTATTATTGGTGCTCTGGTTTTCCGTCGTAAATCTAAATTCTTCGCGGAGGAAGTCTAATGAAACGTTCAATCGGCACACGCACTGAAATCCAAACTAATGGCGACGTTGCCATCAGCGTTAAAAATCTCCATAAGAGTTTCAAACTCCCTACCGAACAAGCCTTCGGCCTAAAACAAGCTATTTTTAATCGTCTTCGCGGTATCAAAGGCTACAAGGAGCAAAAAGTTCTCCGTGGTCTCGATTTCGAAGTTAAAAAAGGTGACTTCTTAGGTATAGTTGGGCGCAATGGTTCTGGCAAATCCACCTTACTTAAAATCCTTGCCGGCATTTACTATCCCGAAAAAGGCGAAATCACCATAGATGGTACCCTAGTACCTTTTATCGAACTGGGCGTTGGCTTCAATCCCGAACTCACTGGTCGCGAGAATGTCTACATGAATGGCGCCTTACTTGGTTTCTCTAACGAAGAAATGGACGCAATGTACAAGGATATTTGGGATTTCGCCGAGTTAAATGATTTCCAAGACCAAAAACTCAAAAACTATTCTAGCGGTATGCAAGTTCGTCTCGCTTTCTCAATTGCTATTCGCGCCCAAGGCGATATCCTTTTACTCGATGAAGTTCTCGCTGTTGGTGATGCAGCCTTCCAACAAAAATGCAATGATTACTTCGCTAATCTCAAAAAAAGCAATCAAACCATCATTCTTGTTACCCATTCAATGGCCAATGTCAAAAAGTTTTGTAACCGTGCCATTTTAATCGAAGATGGCAAAATCATCAAAGACGGTGATCCCAAAAAAGTCGCTGACGCCTACACCAAGCTCTGGAGCTAACCCAGATTATTCATGCCACACTTTTCTAAAACCAATATATAGCTTCGCCCCAAAATTCGTCACCAAATAAATATATAGTTTTAGTTTTTTACTCAAATACTTATTCTTTAAATACTTGTTTTTATTCTTTTTTACCCATGCCACATTTTTATCTAAATACTCTTTATCCACCTCTCCGCTAATTGCAAAATCTACCCAAGCCATCTTTGCAGTTAGTAAAGCAATCTCAGCCGCCGCCTTCAAGTCTTTATCTTCATCGAAATATTCTATAGCTTCTCGCGCCGCTCTTTCCCGAAACTCTAGCTTCTCTTTTTTCTTTCCTTTATCCATGATGCTACCGGCCCGCTCCACATATTCATACAAAGATTCCGCTTCGTAAGCCACCTTGCTAGCCCTACTTAGCAATTTATAAGTCGTTAAATTATCCTCGTAGTTCACCCCCTCTGGATAAGAAATCTCTTCGAACAACCCCCGCCGATATATTTTATTCCAAGCAATAATTTCCATATTTTCTTGTTGAGTTAACAACTTAATCGTCGCTTCTTTCCCAGTCAAAACTTTCGTCTCCGGCACCACTTTATTGTACCCACACACCGCTATATCAGCTTTATCCTTTTCCACCGCTTCAACTAATTTTTCCACAAATTCTGCTTGCACCCAGTCATCGCTATCTACTAAACAAATATATTCGCCTCTAGCTTTTTTTATCCCAAAGTTTCGCGCACTAGACAGTCCGCCATTCTTCTTATGAAATACCTTTGCCCGTTTTTCCTTTTTAGCAAAAACATCACAAATCTCACCTGATTTGTCTGTCGAACCATCATCTATAATTATAAATTCCAAATTCTCATACGTTTGGTCATTCAACGAATCTAAACATTTCAAAACATAATCCCCCACATTATAAACCGGAACAATAATTGATACTAACGGCTTCATTTTGCAATATGTTTTAGATAATTAATAGTGTCGTTCATCGCATCTTCAATCATAAGTTCCGTCTTCCACCCAAGCTCCCGCTCCGCTTTACTCGGGTCCGCATAAACTTCCGCCAAATCCCCCGCTCGTCGCCCCACAATTTTGTACGGCAACTTCTTACCACTTGCCTTTTCAAATGCTGCTACCATTTCAAGCACTGATGTTCCTTTACCAGTACCAAGATTATATATCGAAATCCCTGGTTTCATTTTTTTAATCGCCGCCACATGACCTTTAGCTAAATCAACCACGTGAATATAATCACGCACTCCCGTTCCATCCACCGTATCGTAGTCATCACCATAAACCGACAATTCTTTTATCTCACCAGTAGATACTTTCATTACAATCGGCATCAAATTATTTGGAATATCATTCGGATCCTCGCCAATTAACCCAGACGGATGTGCTCCCACCGGGTTGAAGTATCGCAGAATTGTCGCTTCAAATTTCGAGTCCGCTTCCGCCACATCCTTCAAAATCTCCTCAATCACATGTTTCGTTTCGCCATACGGATTCGTTATTCCAATTCCAGTTTGCATCTCTTCTGTCAATCTTGCCACATTTTGCTCGCCGTACACCGTCGCCGAAGATGAGAAAATAATCTTATTCACATTGTGTTTTTTCATGCATTCAAGCAAATTAATCGTACCACCCACATTATTTTCATAATACTTGAGCGGTTTTTCTACCGATTCCCCTACTGCCTTTAATCCTGCAAAATGAATCACCAAATCATACTGGCCCTCACTAAACATCTTATCCATCCCATCTTTGTCCAGCAAATCTACCTTATAAAACTTTGGTTTCACGCCTGAAATCTTCTCAATTTTATCAAGCACCGTGATTTTGCTATTAAACAAATTGTCCATTATTTCCACTTCGAAGCCAAGTTTAATCAGCTCTATCGCCGTATGCGATCCAATATATCCAGTACCACCAGTTAATAATACTTTCATTTTGTCTCCATTTCTCCATTATACAATGGCAACATTTTTTCTTCAAAAATCTTTTCAAAATTAAACTTTTTCTCATATCTTTTGCGCACATTTTGTGCCATCCTTTCAGCTTGACTCTTATGCTCCAACATCCAAAGCATTGTCTCTGCCAATTTTTCAACGTTCTTTACCGGAACTAATAACCCAGTCTCACCATCTACTACCACTTCCGGGTTCCCATCCACGTCAGAAGCAATAATCTTCTTCTCCATCATCGCCGCCTCTAAAAGTGACAGTGACAACCCTTCCCTATAACTTGGCAACACAAACATTTCATTTTCCACCAAAACCCTAATAGTTTCATCTGTAGGTCCATGAAACTTCACATTATCGCACCCTTCACACATCTTTTTGAACTTTTGTATTTCCCCATCACCATAAATATTCAGCATAGCCTTAGGGTATTTCTTTACCACCATCATAAATGCTTTAACTAGTTCTCCAATCCCTTTTTCATCCACCACTCTTCCTACATAAACAAAACTATTATTTTTAAAACTAACATCTTTATAATTTGCCAGCTTATCATCCACCCCATTTTCTATTATCACAGTATTTTTTAATTGTTTAGGATAAATCATCTTCGCAGTTTCTTCCGCCACCTTCTCACTCACAAAAATCACCTTTTCCACTTTTCTAGATAATTTAATAATTTTCTTTCCAATTATGTTTTTGTATTTTGTATTCACATTCCAAAGCACCCAATTCCGAAAATCCGCATGATCTGTCCATAATATTCTAATTCCATATTTCCGTGCCGCCATCGTACCAGCCAAGAAATCATCTCTCGACTGTATATTTACCAACTCCGGCTTATAATACTTAAAAATCTCTTCATACCATCTTCCAAGCCGCCACAAATATCCAAAATAAATCGGTAGCAATAAGTTCCTCCACCCACTCCAATTCTGATTCCTTATATATGGTGGCACTAGAGTTTTAAATCCACTCTTCTCTGCTCGTCCAATCAGTTCTTGCGAATTAGTCACAATAATAGGTTCAAATCCAGACCCCTTTAGTTTCTCCGCCAACTTTAGTTGATAAATTTCTCCACCACCAAAATTCTTTCTCGCCACATTCCTAATCAAGAAAATTATCTTATCGCTCATTCCGTAACCTATTAGCCAGTTCATCCGCAAGTTGCATGCAGTCTTCCATACAATTATATGTCCACCGCCCATACCTTCCCAACATATAAATATCATCCTTCTCGAATTCCTTCATATACCCCATCACTTTTTCTTCTTCCGAAATATGCACATAAGCTGGATCCATCAACAATATGTTCTTATCACAAAGCTTCATTTTGTCATCAATTATCTCCACCTTTTTCATTCCATCCAATGCCTTTTCTAGCTCCGACTCCGCATCTATGTCCTTAGTGTTTTTCGGAAAACCAATTTCCACATACACACTCAACTTATCCTGCATTAAAATATTGTTATAAAATCCAATCCTGTAAAAGTTTAAATCCTTATCTGGAAAATATACCCAATGTTCCTTCGTATATCGTGGCGATGGCCCATCAAATCCTAAATTCAGCACCAATACTTTATTGTACGATAGTTTTCTGGCCCGCTTTTCCTGTTCAGGTTCATCCAACATCTCCAAAAAGATATTAAATGGTACCGTGTTTATTAAGTTCTCATAATGAATTGTCTCACCACCACTAGTTTCCACGCATTTACTAATTCTATCAATTTTCTTAACTGCCGTATTAAACTTCACCTTCTTTTTATCAATCTGTTCAAAAAACCTGTCAATAAAATACCCTGTACCTTTTTTTAGATACATGAAGGTGTCATTATAAGTCTCCTTTGCCTTATTCCCCATACTTTCCATCACCTGCCGAAAATCCGCATACGGGAAAAATCTCCCCATCGCATCTTTGTCCAACTTATGTAAATCCACCGCATATAATTTCTCGTTATATGGTCTTAAAAACTTTTCCGTTATAGCTTTTCCAAACTTCACATATAGCATATCCAAAAAGTTGTCATATTTCTCCGCCTCGTCTCGAAAATACAAATCGTACAAACATTCGATAAATTCTTCCTTTTCTAGTTCATGTATATTTGTTTGAAACGGATAATCAATTAATTTATCTTTATAATAAATCTTCGTATCCTTCTTCTGTCTAATAATCTGATCCTCGTCCACTAAGTCCATAAAAAGCTTCTTGTATTTTTCTGTCCTAAAATGATAGAAATGCCCAGCATAATCCCATACGTATTCGTTATTTGGTATAGTTTTGCAATACCCACCAGGCGTCTCATCCTTCTCTAGAATCAAATAATTATCGCCCAAATAATAGGCACAAGAAATCCCTGACAAACCTGCACCAATAATTAGATTTTTAACAAAAAACTCTTCTTTCATATCTACATTATACTAAATTTTCACCTAGATAAACAGACCTTTAGAGGCCCTGTGCGCCTTCAGGCGCTTACCAGCCACACCGGGGTGTAAATATACTTTTCTATACTTCTTCAAAAACTTATCAAAACTTAAAAAATCTTTTCTAGATTTTTTTAACTGCACCGCAATATAGTATTGATAATGACAAAGCGGTATTATTATTTTATCAAATACAAATTTACTCTTCTTTTCAGCTAATTTAATCTCATAATAATGCTTCACTAGCCATTCCACTACTTTCTGATGGTCCCTAATATTCTTTTTTAAATTCTCTTGCGACATAGATTGATTAATATTTCCAACTACATAGTTATAAACCGAATCAGCAAAATACGATACCGTCTGACAAACTTGTATAATCAAAAAATCATATTCCTGGTCATCATAACGGCACTTCTCATCAATCAATACACGTGCATTTCTTATTACATCAGTTTTTACAGCAGCACAAGGTAGCAAATACGGAGAAGTTCGATTAATTACGTCATCGTATTTCTTATCCACAAAAGATTCCTTGCCATTAAACCAATAGAATCTTTCCCTTTTTCTTCCATTAATCTCACTATAATCCGAGCAAACCAAATCGCTATCACATTCCGACAAAAATTCTAAATTCTTCTCAAACACCTTCCCGTCCAAATAATCATCAGCGTCAAGCACTCTCAAATATTTTCCTTTTGCATTTTTTATACCATAATTAATTGCCGAACCATGACCTGCATTTTGTTGGTTTACCAACCTTATAACTACATTCTGTTTCTTATTATTCTTCAAGTATTTCTCACAAACTTCTTTCGTATTGTCTGTAGAACCATCATTTATGATAATTACTTCAGTTTTAATATCAGACTTGTGCTTTTCTATAAAATCTAAAGCCCGAGCCACAGTGCTTTCTGCATTATATGCTGGAATTACAATCGACAACAAATACTCGTCTGTTTTCATTTTTACCTTAACAATCGTTTAATTGAACCTGCCACCAGTCTTGCCTTCTTCATAGTCTTTCTCACTAAATAATATGGAAAGCCAAAACGTCGCATTCTCCGCACATAACCTGGCGTCAAATAATCATCATTATAATATCTCGGATACTTCTTTAATACTTTCTCAATTTGTTTAAATTTACCGTAACTATTAAACATCTCCAGCGCAATTCTGTACTGATGGAAAATTGTCTCATGTAGTTGCACTCTCACAAAATGCTCGTACTTCAGTTTTGTTAGTTTATTTTTTTCCAACAAATTAATCACCGATTCAAGAATTTTTAGATGATGCCCGAAATTCCGTTTATAACTTTCTGTCGACAATGATTGCCCATCACGACCAAGATAATAATAGTACAAATCAACCGGATCAAGCACCGCTGTTTTCGACGCCTCTGTCATATAATAGTTATATTCAATATCAACATAAAAACTTTTTTCCGTTAAATGACAGCCGACATTTCTTAAATTCTCCGTCTTCGTCGAAGTAGTCGATAGTACAGGCCCATAGCCTCTAAACCCATAATACTCTTCGCATAACTCATCAAAAGGATACTTTAGGCCTGGTTGCATAAAATCATACTTGTGATCTTCACGATACACAGACTCCACCGACAAATCATGTATCGTATTGGTAAACACAATATCGGCATCAGTTTTTTCAAGAAATTCAAGATGGTGCTCTAGTGCCCTACTATCCAATCTATCATCGGCATCAACAACTCTGAAATATTTACCCTTTGCAATTTCAAGCGCAGCATTAATCGTCGAGCCGTGTCCACCATTTTCCTTATCAATAAACACTATTGCATCTTTCACAGACTGACTTGATCTCTTCAAAATGTCTCGCATTATCGATACGGTGTTATCAGTTGAACCATCATTCACAACTATTATTTCTAATAAATCTAGCCTTTTGTGGTCAACTAAAGCTTTTATATTATTCTCCAAATACTGTCCTGCATTATATGCTGGAATCGCTATAGAAAGAACCGGCTTTCGCTTCTTCTTATTCTTTACCTGGTCCGATAATCTATTTAAGGCAACTGTTTTTTGTTTTATTAATTTTACTTCTTCTTTAATCTTGTCTTGTGATGCAGTCTTTAAAATGGCATTATGAAACTCTTCACTCAAATCACTTAAATCCCTTTTATCTTCCACAATATCACTTATTATTTTTACGGCATCATCTATATTGTCGTTGTCAAAAAACGTCCCTAATTTTTCAGGTAGCATATCCGACACCCCTGTTCCAGTAGATGCCACCACGACCATTCCGGACATCGCTCCTTCACCTACTGTTACGCCTTGCGTATCATAGCGAGACGGCGCTAACAGAATTCCATTTTCATAAAAAACTTTATTTATTTCATCGTGATCGTAAAACCTGTCCACAATTGTGACATTCTCGTATTTCAACAGTGGGTGTGTTAATTCTTTCTGGTAATCACCAGCACCCGCAACCGTAAAATGTAACCTATCAAAAAAGTCTTCTTCAGACAATCGCATTATTATTCGTGCCGCCAAATCCACTGCATACTGTCTTACGTCGTCCATTTTCTTTAAAACCAAAATATTAGTTTTTAAACTATTGTCCCTTCGTTTAAAAGCAAAACAATCTTCGTCAATAATGCACGGAATAATCTCGTGATTCTTAAATTCTAAACCAGTTGCTTTTTGAGAATTCTTGTAATTCCATTCAGTATTAAAAATCCACTTTACATTCTTTTTCCCCTCAAATTCTTTCAGCACCGCCAACCGGTCTTTCCGAAAATCATTCTCTTCCTGTGTAAAAACATAGTCCGTCGTGAAATATCCACTAAAAATATTTGGATTCCATAAATCCACATCAGCCCCATGGCAATAAACCAATATTTCCTTGTCATCTAAATCACACGCCATCAGAGCATTTCCTATCTGCCTATCCAAAAAATGAACCAATATTTTTTTGTATTTTCCATTCTGCACAATGTTTCGCAAATCATCAAACGAAACTTTATTTATTTGGCTTCCTTTAAACTTGTATTTATAAAGTCTACTTTCATTATTTGTAGCCACTACAATATCGGCATTTATCCCATTTTCAAGATACTTCTTCACCTTAGAATAAACAAAAGTTGCCGAATAAGGATTGTTAAAAGATGGGTACATCGGCGTTATCACCAAAACGTCACTATTAAAATCACTTTTATCTATTATGGAATAACTTGCCCACGGCGTAATTTCCAAACGATTAATCTTTAATTCTGTATTCGCCGGAAGTTTTATATACAACAAATATCTTTTAGTTTTTATTTCTTCCCTTAACTTTATTAAAGTCACAGAATTAATCTCAACCGGCTCACTTATCCATTTTCGATCCATTGATATTAATCTCAGCTCAACGCCCCTAAGATCACACCCTTTTTCTCCTTTAAAATCTATTTTTAAATACGGTGTTTCCACACAAACTAAATGCGAAAAAACAATCTTTTTACCTACTTCAGTTTTATTATGAAACGCACCTTTATTATGCGTTATTCCTCGTGATAAAAAAAATTTTTTTCTTGATATATCTTTTTTACTGGCTATCTTCATTTACTGTCTCCTAATTCTTTTGAGTGAACTATGTATTTCTTTTACAATACTCTTCGCAATTTCATCTAGTTTTGCTGGAGTAATTCCTGTTTCTGATATTTTAGTATCCTTCGGTATACCATTCTTATATAAATCATTATATTCTAAGACTAACAAACTCGGCACATACTTGGTTTTAATATAAGAATTCTTATTTAAATAGTGACGATGATTCTTTTGAAAATCTATCATAATTGCATGTTTATGCATTAACGCTGCCATTAGTACTGCATGATATCTCATCGCGAATATAAAATCGCACTTCTCATATATGCTCAAAAGTTCATCAATATCGTTCGATTGTTTCGCTAATTCAAACTTAACAAGTTTATTCTGGGTCTCATTTATTAAGTCATTTAATACTTTATTATCACTGTCCCCATAATTGTAAAACGGTATTAAAACAATTTTTATTGGTTTATTATAATATTCCGCCAGATGTTTAACAATTTGTTTATACTCAGCCAATCTATCTTCATACAGTATAAGATTTAAACCAATGCATGTTATTTCGTCATCACTTTTTTTTATCTTTAATTCTTTATTATATAGATTATAGATGCTGACATCGTCAATTATTCTTATCTTATCAACCTGAACCCCAGCTTCTTTCAAAACCTTCAAACTATTAGTATCTCTCAACGAAAAATAATCTGAGTGATGAATAATATAATTTAAATCTTCTATAAAAGTCTTGTCAGACAATTTATCATTAGCACTAATACCATACACAAAAGCTTGACCGCCTTTTTTCAAAACCGCCTTCGTAATCGACATCAAAATATAAGCCATCGTACTGTACTGCCCACGATACACATAATCTACATCGTCCAACATTGCTCCACCACCCCAAACAACTACGTCAAAATTTTCTGCAATCGCCGCTATATCAGAACTACGTTTCGGATAATGTAGTACCCGAAAAGGAGCATACTCGCTAGCGTCTAAATCATAGTTATTTGATAATAGAATCGTCACATCCAAGTTTTCGGCAGGAAGAAGTTTTTGTATCGCTTCCAGCATCAATTCGTCGCCCACATTCTTTGCCCCATAAAAACCGCAAACTAACACTCTCGGTTTTTTTGACCTTTCACGACAATAAAGCGATACATACTCATTTGACAAAAACTCTTGCGAAACTTCTGTATTCTTCTGAATATAAAATAGTCTCTCGCGATCTTCCCGATTTTTTTCTTCACTACCCAAAGCTCGAGAAATTTCATCGAGCTTTTCTTTAATCTCACTAATTTCCGCATTTATCTTTTTGGTATTAGACAATGTTTCATGCGCAATATCTCTGCCCAAAATATGGCTCATTTCTTTCTTTATCATAATCTATATTATAACAATTTAGAGATATTTTATCAAATCAGTCACCCTAATGTTATATTTCACTCAGCTCTTGGAACAATATACAATTATCAGTCTCTCTTTCATAATCGTATTCGGTCTGCAAACACCAATTACCATTATACAAATAACGTTTCATCACAAATTTCCTTTGTAGGCCCACCATTAAATCAATTCCATAGTCATTTTCAAGCGTAATTGCATTTATCTTATAAGAATTCACCGCCATCTTCATTTCACGTGGTCTTTCCATGGTAACCCAAGTTTCTTTAAGTGTCTTATATTTGACACATCCTCGTTTTGTATTGTCTTTTTCAATCAATAAACAAATACTATCATCCGGTAGTATTATTTTTTGCTCAAAAAACTTTTTTTCGTTCTTTTTTATTTGCCCCAATTTTTGCTTGGTTACAGGATCTATTATCTCAGCATTATTGTTGTCAGGCGACAAATATCTTGGCGTTTCCATATTATAAACTTTGTAAACCACTTCGCTTAATGCACTATATAACACGCATCTGTTTTTTATATCATTTTCAATAATCAGACACATCCCATCATCCGGCAAAACCACCTTCTTAGTATAGTATTCATAGTCCTTTGGTTTACCAACTTCTTTTTTAGTACTTAAATCAATCATTACAGCTCCTTCTTCGGCCTTCATATATCTCGGGGTTTCCATTTCTTCAAAACTCCAGGCGGTATCCTCTAAATCATCATAAAAAACACATCTATTTATATTCTTATTTTTGTCAGCAATCGTCCTAAGACACATTCTACCTTCATTCGTAAATGTTTTTTCAACATAATAATTTGTCGCCCCTTCGTTTAATACTATTCCAGAATCATCAGTTTTTGGTAAGCTAAGCATCGTGGTCTTCCGTGTTGTTGTTAAATACCTTGGTGTTTCCATATTCATCCACTTCGTTTCCATGGTTATCCCCCCAAACCAATCCTGAAAATATAAATAAAAATTCCGGTTTCCATACGCTCCACAATAAGCCGTCCCATAGCCAGCCGCCAATGCCCCTTCATTTGGCTGATATGGTGTATAACGATACAAAGCCGAAGTAGCCAGTGATCTAATATTAACTATTGACCCGCCACAAGCCGCATTTGGATTATATTGCACATAGTTATTTCCGAGCGGATAATTCGTCCATCCACCATTTAGCACAGTACTAAATAATTCTGCTGCTTTTCGGACTTGGTTCTTAAATCCATAATATTGCGCAGAACACGGTGCCGTATCAGGACAGCCATACCCAGTAGCTTTTCGATAATCTCCATCATTCGGAATCTTATCTGTAATCAAAGATGTTTCTTTTTGTAAAAGCACTATCAAAACTTTTGGATTGATTCTATAGTCTTGCGCTGCCTGCCAAATAATATGTGCTGCCGTATCCCCTTCTCCAATTATTTCTCCATCACCAAATTTTTCTTCACTCAAACACACAAAATGCCCATTTTCCCAGTGCCATTTATAATTCACATTTGCCGACAGTCTTAAATACAAATCATAATCCGTATTTGCACAAGGATTTTTTGCCGTCAAAAAACTCTGAATTTCTTCTTCTGACATAGATTGATAGTCGCCCATCACATAATCCGAAATAATATATCCAGGGTCAAATTCCGCCAGCGATGCCGCTTTCGCCTGTTCGTTATTATGATATTTCTGACTCAAAAAACTCAAACCAAAAACTATTAAAAACACACCAACCAGTATTACCCACAATCTTTTACTTCTTCGTCTTACACTCTTCATATACCAACCTCTCCCCAAATTGTGCCAGTTCTTTCGCCTGAATCCAGTTTAATCTTAATAATCATTTGACCGCTTCCTTGCAATTCACCCACAGATACATCAAACCCTTCACAAGTAGATGTCGACACATTCCCCACAATATTAGCTACACTATTATAAATAGATACATTATCCTTAAATAGTGCCAATTCGCATGTTCCGCTTTCCAAATACTGGTCGATATTAGCCCTAATCATTAGTTTATCATCGGCT
>CAMYZY010000002.1 GCA_947304075.1 uncultured Candidatus Saccharibacteria bacterium | reverse complement strand
GCCAGCATTCATCCTGAGCCAGGATCAAACTCTCCATTAAAGTGTTTAGTTTGAAAAACTCAACATAAAATTAAAAACTGACGATGATTAATTGCACAACTAAATTGTTAAATTATTTCCAAAGACTACTAAAATAAGTACTCGCAGCTTTAGACTGATACCATCTTATCGCAGTCTGCGTTTTTTGTCAATACCTTTTTTGAAGTTTTTTGGATGCGTTTTTTAATTCTTAAGCTTTTTGAAGGGATAAACCACCAAACGATTAGTAAAATTCCGAATATGTTTAATAATGCTATCCACCAAGGCATTTCTGTATTATACTCATGCTCTATAGTATTTTGGCCAGTTTCGGGAGTTTTAAGCGCTACTTTATCTTGATTTTGGCTCAAAAATGCAGGCTCCGAAACATTTATTTCGGTCGTTTGCTCTGCTATTTGTACATTTTGCTCTTCTAATGAATTAGTGAATTCGGATTCGGATTCAGTTCCCTGCGGTTCGCCTTGCTCTTCTAAAGGTTCTATGGGTTCATCGTTTAATTCCTGTGGCTCATTTTGCTCAATGACGCTTTCTCTAGGTGGAAAATAAGAGACCCATTGATCACCTGAGACATACATTTTACACTCCATACCCACTTGATAATCTGGCGAGTTGAGACAAGATAAGATATCAAAATGCCCTTGAGCGTTGTACATATTGTCTTCAGCAAAAATGGCGTAATCTATTTTGCCGTGAGTATTGTCTTTTAATTCTGAATTCGAGACAGGGAGTTCGTATTCCGTCCAGACTGGAAGCCAATCGGGACCATCGACGGATGAACTGCCCACATACATAGGGTGATTGCCTGTTATAGAGCCATTTGAAAATCTCTCGTAATCGTAATTATAGATTTGTCCATTCCAGTTTTCAACCCAGCCAATATAGAGATGTTCTAGATGAAGAATCTCATCGATCCCCATATGCTTTAGCATCATATCTTCGTCAAAAAACAGAACTTTGATAGTTTCTGTGCCTGGATTTACCGATGTAATCCAAAATTGGCCTTGAATTAGATTCTCTAGTGCGCTATATTTCGGACCCCTTTCGTAGAGCCCAAACAAAAAGTCCATTTTACACTCTTCATTGTCGCCACATTCAGCTTCTTTTTCTGCTTCAACTTCGGGATAAAAGTCCAGTAATTCGTCTACCGTCCACCAGGTAGTGCCCTTTTCTGAGATGACTGCCGACACCGGCTTAATCGGCCCTAAGCTAAAACCTAGCATTATTGTTAGTAGAAATATAGGGATTCTTTTCATATTACTCCTCTGTTAATTGATAATTGGGAGCAATATATTCGCTTTTAAAAAATAATTCAACCCCTGTGAGACCAGTTTTAATGCATGAGAGTTTTAGATGTTAGCATGAGTGTTTTATTTAAAATGCCTAGGCTAAAAACAAAAAGTCGCGTTTTAATACGCGACTTCTGTAAAACCAAAGATTAATTCTCAGTTTTGTCGTCGGACTCTTCTTCTGGCAAAACGATGCCGATGGAAGCCACTGTATCACCTTCGCTCATCTTCATGATGCGGACACCCTGGGTGGCGCGACCAAGAGTTGGGATTTCTTTCATGGCGACACGAATAGCTTGACCTTTGGTGGACATCATGATAACTTCTTTGGCAAGCGGATCTAAGGTGTGAACGGCGACGATTGGACCAGTTTTTGCGGTAACGGCGGCAACTTTGATACCGACACCACCACGTTTGTGTGGTGGGAAGTTAGATACTAGCGTAGCTTTACCATACCCGTTGGCAGAAACCGCAATCAACTTTTGATTTGGATCGGTAATAACATCCATACCGACAATTTCATCCTTTGGACGGAGACGCATTCCACGAACGCCCATGGCAGAGCGGCCCATAGCGCGAACTTCTTTCTCGTTGAATCTGGTAGCTTGGCCAGCGGACGTAGAAATAACAATGTCGTTTTCGCCGGTGGTCTCTTTGACCCATCTTAACTCATCTCCTGTATCGAGCTTAATCGCGATTAAGCCATTGCTACGGACATTGTAGAAATCTTTGATAGCGGATTTTTTGATGGTTCCCTTCTTGGTAGCCATAAAGAGATAGCCGTCGGAGCTCGTTTCTCCCTGTTTGATAATTGCGGTGATCTTTTCTTCGGGGTGCATATTGAGCATATTAACAGCGGCAGTACCCTTGGCTGATAGGGATGCTTGTGGAACTTCGTAGGCCTTCATGCGGAATAATCTTCCCTGGTTAGTGAAGAATAAGAGATAATCGTGTGAATTGGCAGTGAGAATCTGGGCGATAACGTCTTCTTCTTTGGTGGTCATGCCACGTTTGCCTTTGCCACCCCTGTTTTGCTTTCTGAAGTCGGTTTGTGGGACTCGCTTCATGTAATTCTCGGCAGTGAGCAAGATGACGCTTTCTTCTTCGGGGATAAGTTCTTCTTCAGAGAATTTGCCAACTTCATGATTGATAATCTTAGAACGACGAGCATCGCCATATTTCTCCTTGAGAACAAGGAGCTCTTCCTTGATAACACGAAGAATTTCCTTTTCGTCGGCAAGAATTGCTTCTAATTTTTTGATAAGTTCGTGCAACTGCTTTAATTCATCTTCAATTTTGTCGCGCTCGAGCCCCTGGAGACGGCGAAGTTGCATCTGTAAGATAGCATTTGCCTGAATCTCAGAGAGACCGAAGCGCCTCATAAGCTGTTTGTCGGCATCATCGTAAGAAGCGCGGATTACTTTGATAACTTCATCGATATTATCTAGAGCAATCTTTAAACCTTCCAAGATATGAGCACGTTCTTTGGCCTTTTTCAAATCAAATTCGGTGCGGCGACGAGTGACGATTTGGCGGTGTTTGATAAATTCGGCCAAAATTTCCTTGAGTCCTAAGATGCGCGGCTGGACACCGTCGACCAATGCAAGCATATTGTAATGGAATGAAGTCTGAAGTGGAGTAAGTTTATAGAGCTGATTTAAGATTTTCTTGGGGAAAGCATCTTTCTTTAGCTCGACAACGATACGGATTTTGCCCCGAGCAGATTCATCACGTGCATCAGCAATATGATCTAGCTTTTTAGATAATACTAGCTCGCGGACTTTGTCGATAAAACCTTCCTTACTCATACCGTATGGTACTTCTGTAATGACGATGTTGTATCGGCCGTTTTTGCGTTCTTCGATGTTTGCTACGGCACGGATGACCACGGAGCCTTTACCTGTGGCGTAGGCTTGTTTCATCGGCGAACCGCCATAAACTTCAGCGCCAGTTGGGAAATCTGGGCCTTTGACGTGTTTCATGAGCTCATCTAGAGTAATCTCTGGATTGTCAATCTGAGCGACAGTGGCGTCAACAAGCTCTCCGAGATTATGGGGCGGAATATTGGTAGCCATACCGACAGCAATACCCATTTGGCCGTTTAAGAGAATATTCGGCAGGGCGGCTGGCAAAACTACTGGCTCTTGCTCGGTACCATCGAAATTATCACGAAAATCTACAGTTTCTTTCTCGATATCGGTGAGAAGTTCGGCACCAATTTTGTCCATGCGAGCTTCGGTGTAACGATAAGCAGCTGGCTCGTCGCCGTCCATAGAACCAAAGTTACCTTGGCCTTCGATTAGGGTGTAGCGCATCTTCCAAGGTTGGGCGAGATTGACCATCGCCATATAGATAGAAGAATCGCCATGCGGGTGATACTTACCCATGACGTCACCAACGATACGAGCGGATTTGACGGTGGCATGCGGAGCTTTCCAGCCGTTTTTGTTCATAGTATAGAGAATACGTCTGTTTACAGGTTTGAGACCATCGCGAACATCAGGGAGAGCACGGTCAACGATAACCGACATAGAATAGCGTAGGAAGTAGTCTTCCATGGTGTGTTCGACAGGTTTGATTTCGATACCATCTTGCAAACCGCCAGAATCTAAGGTCTCCTCGAGCGTTTCGCGCGGGGCGCCTAACGGTGCTCCGGCTGCACTACGCTTATACTCTTCGGATCCCTTAGATTCTGACTTCTTAGATGCGTTTGAATTGTTTTTATCATTCTCTTCCATAATTTCTCCTTAAAAGTCCAGGTCGTCAAGGTTAACAGATGCGGCACCGGCCTGAATGAAGTTTTTGCGGAGTTCGACTTGGTCCCCCATTAACTTCGTAAATACAGCATCAGCTTTTTCGGCATCTTCGACGTGGACTTTAACCAAGATACGGTTCTCTGGGTCCATAGTGGTTTCCCAGAGCTGCTTGGCATCCATCTCACCTAGACCTTTAAAGCGTTGTTGAGCTGTATAACCAGCTTGTTTAAATCTCTCTTGAGATTCATCGATTTTGGTACCGGCTTTTCGCTTTTCTTCGATTTTTGCGGTTAATTTGTTCTCTAGTGCAACTTCGTCGTAAACATAGTCAATTTTGCGCGTATTACCTGTGCCTTTGATTAGACCAAATAGGGGTGGTTTGGCTAGATAAACATGGCCTTCTTCGATAACTTGGGGCATATAACGAAAGAAAAATGTCATAAGAAGGGTGGCAATATGAAGACCATCGACATCGGCATCAGTCATGAAGATGATTTTATCGTAGCGAAGCCCGTCAATGTTAAACTGGTCACCAATTCCTACACCGAGACCTTTAATTAGAGAGACTAGCTCTTGATTAGCTAGCATCTTATCTAGGCGAGCGCGTTCGGTGTTTAACACTTTACCACGAAGTGGCAAAATAGCTTGAATCTTGGGATTGCGACCTTCCTTAGCGGAACCAGCAGCGGAATTACCCTCTACGATGAAGAGTTCGCACTCTGAGCGGTCTCGGCTAGAACAATCGGCTAGCTTGGATGGAAGATTGAGTCCATCGAAGGCGCCTTTTCGGATGACATTGTCACGAGCGGCTCTAGCGGCCTTACGAGCCCTAGCAGCGAGAGTGGCTTTACCGACGATTTTTTTGGCGATAGCAGGATTTTCTTCGAGATAGTAGCCAAAATACTCCGTCATAACCTTATCGACTATGCCACGAACTTCGGGGTTGCCAAGCTTGTTTTTAGTTTGGCCTTCAAATTGGGGATCAGGGAGCTTGACTAAAATAACTGCAGTAAGACCTTCTTTGATATCGTCACCGGTGAGATTGTCTTCTTTTTCTTTTAAGAGACCATTCTTGCGGGCGTAATCGTTAACAGTGCGGGTAAGACCAGTCCTGAAACCAACCACATGCATACCACCATCAGGGGTCAAAACGTTGTTGGCGAATGGCTTTAAGGTCTCGGTGTAGCTGTCGTTGTACTGCAAGGCGATTTCGACGCCCACATCGCCAACTTGCTTGTCTACGTAGAAGATATCATCTGATAAGGTCTCTTTGCCGTTATTAAGGCGTTTGACATAGCTCTTGATACCACCTTCGAAGTAAAATGATTCTTTTGCGCCGTTGCGCTCATCCGTGACGGTAATCAGAATACCCTTGGTAAGGTAGGCTTGGTGACGGGCATAGCTGGACACCCAGTTGTAATCAAAAGTGGTAGTTTCCTTAAAAATGGATGGATCAGGGTAAAAAGTAATGGATGTACCGGATTCGCGCGGGCTACCTTTAGTAACCTTTAGATCGCTGGTAGGTTTACCGGTGTCAAACTCAATATGATGAGTTTTGTTATCCCTGTAAACTTCGGCTATCATGTGGGTCGAAAGTGCATTTACTACTGATGAACCAACTCCGTGAAGACCGGAAGATACCTTGTACCCACCATCACCGAATTTACCACCGGCGTGAAGAACCGTAAGTACGGTCTCAAGGGTGGATTTGCCGGTTTTAGGGTGAATATCTACAGGAATGCCACGGCCATTATCATCAATACGAACACCCCCATCTGTCAAAATAGTAATATCAATTTTGTTTGCATAACCCGCAATCGCTTCGTCGATAGAGTTATCAGCAATTTCCTTAATCAGATGATGCAAACCATCATAACCGGTAGAGCCGATATACATACCTGGTCTTAAGCGAACAGGTTCCAACCCTTCAAGTACCCGAATTTCAGACGAGTCATAATCGCCAGCTTTGTCAGCCATTTTTACCTCTTCTTTATTATTCTCTATCTATTATACACCTTAAAATGAAAAAATCAAGTATCTAGTCTGATAAAGGTAGGTCGTTGAACCCAGATGAATCATCGGACTTAGTTATGGGTTTAACGTTGGTTAAAACAGGTTGAGCTGGGGGTTGTGGTGCAGGGGGCGCTACGGGCTCTGGCTGTTTTACTGGCTGTGTTTCTGGTTGAGATTCAGGCTGTGGTACAGGTTGAGACGTGGGTTGTGGCGCTGAATGAGATGCGCTTTCGGATATCCACTTGTCCAAAAAGCCTTTCTCGGCCGAATTTTGGGCACTCTCAGCCGTTTTGGAAGCAGAATCGACTGGTAAGGCGTCTTCTTCCAAAATGTCTTCTACGGGGCTTTTAGCGGCTTCTGAAGCGATTTTTTCGGCTTGAGCTTTTTCTTTCTCTGCGCTAGACCAGCGATCTTGGATTTCTTTTTCGACTTCGGCACGGCTTTTACCATATTTAGTGGCTGAGTATTGCTTCAAAGTTTCCATCAGTTTTTCGTTTGGCTCGCCCATAAGAGCTGGGAGTTTCATCGTAAATGGAGCTGACGGCATATCAAACATCATTACCTTGGCAATAGCGGAGAAGTTTGGAGTTTTGGTGAGATCTTCTGCGGTAAAGGTCGGAGTAAAGGCCTTAACCATAAGATCGGCATCGGTAACACCAATACGACCACAGATGATAGAGCCGACGTTACCAAGGAGTGCTTCCCTGATTTTTTCGGTAAGCTGAGTCATAAACTGGTTTGCGACGATGAGATTCAAGCGGTATTTACGGGCTTCAGAGAGAATAGATTCAAATGAATCCGTGGCGAAATTCTGAAACTCATCAACATAGAGACAAAAATCTTGGCGCTCATCTTCGGGGATATCTTGTCTCGACATAGCTGCCTGTTGGAACTTCATCACAAAAATCATACCGAGAAGATTAGAGTTAATGTCTCCGAGTTTACCCTTTGACAGATTAACAAGGAAGATTTTTTTGTTGTCCATAATTTCACGGATATTAAAGCCGGATTTGACCTGACCTAGGGTATTTCTCATGATGGTGTTTGCCAGGAATGGGCCCCATTTACTGGAGAACCAAGTAATCACTTCGCCGGCATCACTAGACTTCTGAGAAGCTGGGAATTCCTTAGTCCAATAGTCATAAACTGCTTTATCGGTGACATATTTAAGCTTGGACTTGACGAATTCTGGGTCGGTAAAGCACTGCGGAATGTCAATAAAGGTAGCCCCGGCGGGGTCTGCCATAAGGAGAAGGGCTGCATTTCTAAACATGTGCTGGCCACGGGGTCCGAAAAAGCCCTGATTCTGGGGGTCAAACAGAGATTGGAGCATGCTAATACCTTCTTGGACAATAAAGTCTTTTTGATCGTCATTGGTGAATTCAAACATATTCATACCGACTGGGTGTTCGATATCTGATGGGTCGAAATAAATGACATCGTCAATTCTCTCTTCTGGGACGCGCTGCAAGAGAGCGTCAACCGCATCTCCGTGCGGATCAATAAAGGCAAATCCCCTGCCGTCACACATATCTTGGAAGGCAATATTTTCCAAAAATACAGATTTACCCATACCAGTTTGACCTATTACGTACATATGGCGACGACGATTTTTGTCGTCGAGATAGATAGCTTTCTTGTCTCCCCTAAATTCGTTGGTGCCAAGGAATACACCTTCGGTGGCAAGGCGGGCTGGACCGTCCACTTGCTTGGTAAGCTGACGTTCAACGCTGGAGCTTGGAATGGCGTCTCGCTCTGGGAGATGGAAAATACTAGCTAACTCCACGCTGTTTAGGATATTTGAACGAGTTTTGATTGGGAAAAATCTAAATGCATAGTCAATAACTAACTTTTTGGTGTTTTTTAGTGTATTAACCTTAAAGCCGTTTAATTGCGGGACATCAAACTGGGAAAAAGCTGAGACGATGCCGCCCATTAGAGCGTCAGAGCGGGCCTTATTGTGGGAGCTTGCTATAACTCTAATGAGAGTTTCAAAGGCCGGATAGCGCATTTTATCAGTGATGGCTTCGATTTCCCCTTGTTTGACGTTGGTAACGGTCTCCTTTTCGGTTTTTTCGTGTTCACCTGGTACTTCCCAAGGAGCTTTCATAATATCCATAGCAATATCACCGATGCTGGCACCGACGGTTTTGGTCTTTTTGCCTTTTTGGATGGATTCAATTTGTTCTTTTGAATGTTCTGACCAATTTTTGTCTGCAGGCCGGAACAAAATTTGTACAGCAATGCCTTCACCTTTACTCAGGTTTGACATGGCATTTAAAATGGCGAGCTGAGCGTCTCTTCTTTTATTGTCTTCATAGGTAGCTATCGGGAGTGTGTAATCCTTGTTTAGAGTTAATTCTGCCCCTGATATTGTGTCTACGCCGGCACCACCTTCAAAGATGTTGTCTTCGCGTTTTTCTTCGACACGGGCAGTCGGATAAGATGATTGGATGGCTAGTTTGACCGTACTTGTTAGTACCGCTGGAACAACAGCGTAGTATTTGATAGAACCATCTTTGGCGATCATTTCAAATGAAAGGTGGCGCTGACCATAAACTTTGGATTTTTGCCCCTTTACGATAGTGGAAGAAAGAATAGAATACATTACCATGGCTTTAGAGATAGCTTCGTTGGCGATATCGCGCTTATCTCTACTGCTGGCATCAATATCATCGGTGGACGGTGGAAGATGAATAAGGAGTGGCACCATCTTTAGGCCCCGTTCGTATTTTTTGGCCTTGCGGAGCTTAGAGATGACTGAACTAGCAATAATCGCCACCAATAAAACGATTGCGATAACCAATATTATAGCGACCACCCAAGGTTCCATTACTTACCCCTTCCCCTTTTAATACTATGGAATTCTGACTCTTGATTGTTGTAAAAAATACTAAAACAGATAAGATTTGTCATTCTGGTATTTCCCTTCCGAAAGAGTTCTTGAGATTGTGTCTTACCATATCGTAGACTTCATCATTGAATTTTGCCGCATCGCCGTCTTTTTTGAATCTTTCAATGGCACGAGATGCTTCTTTGATGCCATCTTTTGACAAAACCTTGCCAGTTTTAATGACTCCATAGTTGATGGCTCCGGTAGGGTTTGGCTGATTTATTGCCTTTTCTTCTACTTCTGGTTCGCTTCCGGGCGGCATTTCCATTTCTACGGACTTCTCGGGTTGATTCTGAACATCGTTTGATTCTTTATCGTGAAATTCGAGTGCGTTCATCACGTTGTTGCCCATTGTCCCTGGATTTCGTTCAATCGGGTGATTCCAATCTATAGTTTGATTTGAAAGATCCAGATTTTTTTCTGATTCGGGAGAAATCTCTTGCTCATTATTGCCAGCACCAGCAGTAAAGAACGCATCTTGCGTCTTTTTGCTATCGTTTTGCGCTGGTATGCCGTAATCCATATGCTTATTTTACCATATTTAAACTTTTTTGTAGACTAAAAATTCTGCTAATGTAATAAAAATCGTGATTAAACTGACTGTCCAGAGATTAATTGCGCCAAAAGATCTTGCCATCATCAGCATAATTGGCGCAAAAGCCATAATCGCCGCATAAAGATAAAGCTTGTTACTACTGACTTGTTTTTTGAAAGCTATTTTGAAAAAGGAATAAATAAGGAACACCATGAAACCAAATGAGACTAAATAAACCGTTGTAAAAAATAACAAAACCCCGAACGGTCCAATTTCCGTCGGAGATGTTACGTTTAGCATAAGTATTAAGGCTGCGAGTCCAATGATGCTTACTGCTATTACAATGCGGTTATGTTTCATAACCATATTGTATCATAAATTAGTTGATCCCCCAAGAATTTGTGTAGGGAGGGAGCGGGGGGTTATCCGGCTCTAAAAATCTTAACTATTGACCGCAACCCCTGACGCTTTCCCTTTTGACCGCTCCACGTAAAGTGAAGCAAATGTCCTTATAGTTTGTTTCTTTCGTTCTGGTTTATGTATTTTAAAAGGTACTAACGAAAGATTTAACTACGCGCTCGACGCTTTTTTCTGCATTTTAGCAGGATTTGGCGGAGCTTTAGGTAATTCCTAAATGTGTAATTTATGGCTAGAAATTACCTTTTCGCCCGCCAAATATTACGTTTTGGTGTTTTTCATTTTTTAAAGTCCTTTGTTTTTACGTTTTTATTTGAGTCATCACGACTGTCTTTATACTAGCATAAGTGCAATAAAAAATCAAGATATTTGTTCAATATTTACGATGTAATTATTACAACATTGCTCTCTAATTTTCCCTGTTCTATTTTATTGTTCATTTTGTTGTAATATTTACAACATTTAATGTATTTTGGCATAAAAAAATTGCCGAAATATGGCATATAAAACAAAAATGGTGGAGCTGCCGGATACTGCCTCCGGGTCCGAAACATCACTGGGTTATAATTCTACGCGCATAGTTTCTTGTTTCATTTTGGCAAATAATGTTAGCGGCAAGAAACAAAACTAACAAACGCCGTGGCTTATTTTTCGTGTCATTTAATGCCAATTAAACAACCTTATTCCCGTTTTATGATAATTCTGACATTACGGAAACTCGTGCCAGAACCAGCCTAGAAATAATTAGGCATAAGCTGGCATGTACATGACATGCGCAGTTTTAGTGTTTTTAGCACTTATTCAATACTTACGGTATTTAATCGACGCGCCTTATAACTGTTAATATCCCGTCTAAGCTATGATCAGCCCCAACTATAACCATTATATCATATTCTTCCCTATTTGTACATTGGTGGACTCTAATACTAACTTTTTTCTTTTAACGAAACTATATTTTTTACATTTTTGACATAGAAAAAGACCGGTAACTGCGAGGAAAACCGGTCTTTTTGTAGAGTGTGGAGTTATTTTGGCTAAATTTTTGTTTTGACCTTTTGAATAATTTTTTTATTCAAAAGCTATCTCTATAATATCGCGAAAAAATGGTTATGTCAACACTTTTTTGATACTTTTTTTATACATTTTTTGCGAGTTTTCCACAAGTTATATATTGAAAAATCAATTATTAAATAGGCAAAAATGCCTAGCTATTAGCAAAAGCAAGATGTTTTGGTTGAAAGTTTGGTATGAGTGTGTTAGAAGAATCGCATGATAGCAAAAATACATTCAATAATTCCCTACGGCTTTGATGCTAAGCTGGTAGAAGTCGAGGGTGATATGAATAAAGGCCTACCAGCTTTTAATATTGTAGGAATGGCGAATAAAACAGTAAATGAAGCAAAAGAACGAGTGAGAAGTGCACTGATTAATTCTGGTTTTTCGTTTCCGAATAAAAAAGTGACAATTAATTTGGCTCCAGCGGATCTATTAAAAGACGGAGCGTATTTGGATCTACCGATAGCGCTTTCGATTATGTTGCTTTCTGGACAATTAATCAATCGGGACATACTTGGGCGAGTATTCGTGGGCGAATTGTCTTTAAACGGCGAGCTTAGGCCTATAAAAGGCATAATAAACATAGTAGAAGCCGCTAAATTAGCAGGTTTTAAAGAAGTTTACGTTCCGATAGACAATCTTGCCCAGGCATCTTTAGTAGCTGGGCCTACCATATATGGAGCAAAATCTGTCCAAGAATTGTATCTTGCATTAAAAGAACAGACTAAGCTAGCCGATGCGAGTGAACTGGTTCCTGCCACAATAGAAGCAAAAGACGACCAAAATGGTCCTTTTTTGGATCATATTTTGGGGCAACAATTAGCAAAGAGAGCGGTCGAAATAGCCATTGCCGGGCATCATAATATCTTAATATCGGGTCCACCGGGGGCTGGAAAAACATTGCTAGCTAAGACTGCTGCGAATCTCTTGCCGGATTTGACGCCTAGCGAGATGGTGGATATTACGAAAATTTATTCTATCGCTGGACTTTCTAATGATGGTGTAATCAAGCAGCGGCCTTACAGGGCGCCACATCATACGGCTAGCGCAACTTCTGTAATAGGGGGCGCGAACGGTCCAGGAGAAATTTCCTTGGCGCATAAAGGTGTACTATTTCTAGATGAAATACCTGAGTTCCCCCGCTCGGTGCTAGAAGCACTCAGACAGCCGCTCGAAAACAAAACGATAACGATATCAAGAGCCAATCAAAAAGTGACTTATCCCGCTGATTTTATGTTGATTGCGACCATGAATCCGTGCCCGTGCGGGTATTTGGGTGATCCAACGCATGAATGCAAATGTTCGGAAGTGCAAATTCAAAACTATAGAAAGAAGCTTTCTGGGCCGCTATTTGATCGAATAGATATGAATATTACTGTAGAAAAGGTTGATAACCAGTCCTTAAGAAAGCCGCTAAGCAGTACAAATACCGAACATAATGTTGTAAAAAATACTATAACAGGGGCAATTTCACGGCAAAAAAGGAGATATGGTCGGGATGGAGTTTATAATAGTTCCCTTTCTTCATTTCAATTGTCTCAGCTTTTAAAACTAACACCCGAGGCAGAAAAGCTTTTAGCTAGCGCATCGGAAAAACTAAATTTATCTGCAAGGTCTTATTTTAAAACTATTAAAGTCGCGCAGACTATTGCGGATTTAGAGAGCTCTGACGTGATTTCTGCAAAGCACCTTGCAGAAGCATTGACTTTTCGAAAGCGTTAGCGAATTGAAACTCGGTTTATTATTTGTTATACTGGTGTTATGTCAGGTCCAGAATCTATAAACCAAACGTCAGAAGAAACAGTTGATGTTTCTGATGATAAAGAAAAGCTCGTAGAGAGGGCTAGACTATATCGCAAGTTTGGCAAAATGGCTCTATACTTAAGTAAATTAGACGAGAGTAAAAAAACTACTGGCGAAGAAAATGACACTGTTGGCGAAACGCTTGATTCTCCCGAAGATGTCCAGGCTGACGCTTTGATTGCCCAGATAGAAAACACCCTAAAAGACGTTGATAAATCACTCGGCAAACAGATTGACTATTCTATAATTAATCATAAGCAAATAAATACTAAGGATGCGCTCGAACATGAATTACAGAGTGGCACCAGTATTCCTGAGCTTGATATTCGTTTTGATAAAGATGGAAAGCCTTGGATTTCTCATTCCCCACGCGCTGGTACTAGGTTTTTCTTTTCTAAACCCATTCATACTCTTTCGAGCGAAGAAGTTGCTGATTATGGGCAAAGGCTCTCTCTAGAAGA
Source organism: uncultured Candidatus Saccharibacteria bacterium (assembly GCA_947304075.1). GTDB lineage: Bacteria > Patescibacteriota > Saccharimonadia > Saccharimonadales > Saccharimonadaceae > Nanosyncoccus. The sequence continues at coordinate 14,195 of CAMYZY010000002.1, read as the reverse complement.
TGGACTAGAAGTGGTTCAGCAATATGCTAAGGATAACCCTGATCATAGAGTGGTTCTAGAGCTAAAGGAGCTCGGTCCATCGGCAGATACGCGTCAAAAGTATCTTGAAAGCATTAAGGCTCTTTTAGATCAAAACGAGCTGACCGATGTTGCGATTTTTGCTACACTGTCGCCGAGCATTCTGAAGTCAACTCATGATGTTTTTCCAAACAATTCGAAGATTTTAAATGGTGGGATTTGTCCGATTATTAGCTATGAGCTTGCTGATAAGTCTCTAGATGACGGTGAAAAGGACCGGGAATTCGCAATGAAAGCCCCCAATCTAGAATTATTCTTTTCGAATTCTGCCGAAATTGCCGAACGTGCGGACGGTTATGGTAAGCAAACTGGTTACCTATGGACTAGATTGCCAAAAGAAACCGTCGCAACCTTGGCTGAGCTTAACAAAAATGGTAATACTGGCGCAGCTTCACTGACTTTGGTGAATAAGTTTGCAAACATCCTGGACAAATTTAGTCCTAAAACTGCACAAAAAATTCGTGAACATTACGCAGAGCAGCTTGATCGCCTTGGTATCAAAAAACAAGTTGCTATTTCTCGGAAAAATCCGGCCGAAAACTTACAAAAAACCGTATCGCAAATGGGCAAAAATACGATTTTGTATTCAGATACGAGTCCTGGCGAATGGGCGATTGATTTACCAGAGAAATCAGAACAAGAATAAGGGTAAATTTGCTTGCATTTTTTACTATACTTTGATATAATTGGTGACAGGTTAATTCAAGAGAAGAAAGGACTATCATAAAAAACAATTCACGAACAAGGTTAAACGGAGAAATTCGTTATCCAGAGGTTCGCGTTATAGGTTCTAATGGGGCGCAACTAGGTATTATGTCTAGTCGTGATGCTCAACTTCTGGCGAAGGAACAGGGAGTAGATTTAGTAGAGATTGCTGCTAACGCTAATCCGCCGGTCGTTAAGATTATTGATTGGGGTAAATTCCAATATCAAAAGATGAAGGAAGAAGCCAAAAATCGAAAGAAAGCTCGAGAAAAACAATCTGAGTTGAAGCAAATGAAGATTGGTCTCAAGATTTCGGATAACGACCTTAACATTAAAGTTCGCAAAATGCGAGGTTTTCTAGATGATGGTGATCGTGTAAAAATCATTATTGTCTTTAAGGGCCGCGAAATGGCCCATAAAGAGCTTGGGGTAGAATTACTTAATAAGGTACTCGGACTCCTAGGAGACGACACGGTTGCTGAAGGAAAACAACAAATGAGCGGGCGGAATCTGTCAGTACAGATTCGAAAAAGATAATCAGTCGGAATTCGGAAGAAGTATTTTCCTACTTTCACGGTTCCCTGGTGGTACATTTCGGGGGATTAATATTAACTTAAATTAAAGGAAAAGTATTATGCCAAAGTTAAAAACGCATAAAGGCACCGCAAAACGGATCAAGATTACCGGTAGCGGCAAGCTAGTCCGTGAACGGGCTTACGGGAATCATATTCTCGCCAAAAAATCTAAAGCCAGGAAGCGCAACATGAAAACTGCTGCGAGTATCGACGGCAGAATTAAGAAAAACGTAAAGACGGCTTTAGGAGTATAATTATGAGAGTTAAAAGAGGTGTCGCGGCACACGCGAAACATAAGAAGACTTTGAATGCTGCTTCTGGTATGCAACATTACCGCCGACGCAGTTTTCGCTTAGGTAAACAGGGTGTAATTAAGGCTTTACAGTATAGCTACAGAGATCGCCGTAATCGCAAGCGTGATTTGCGCGCTTTATGGATTACCCGTATTAATAACGCATCGAGAGAGTTAGGTCTTTCCTATTCACAGTTAATTGCTGGAATGAAGGCAAAAAACATTAATCTTGATCGTAAAGTACTATCTGATCTCGCCGTAAATAACCCTGAAGCATTTAAAGCAATTGTAAATACGGTGAAGGAGAAATAAGATGGCGATTTGTGAAATTACTGGTAAAGGTAAAATGTATGGTCACAATGTGTCTTTCTCCCAGAGACATACTCGTAAGGTTTTCAAACCAAATGTGAGCAAAAGAACATTGGTGATTAATGGCCAAAAAGTTAAATGCAATGTTTCCACTTCGGCTTTACGCACTTTGAAGAAAAAAGGCTTAATTGAGTCTCCAAAGGCTAGAGCTGAAAAGAAATCGAGTAAATAACTTACAGTTACTATTACAAAAATCTACCCTTTCGGGTAGATTTTTGATGTGAGCCGTCTTTAAGCCGGGTTCTGTGACTATATATAATATAGTCGGCAATCATCTATCTTGGCAATACATTGCTGTAAAGCTCTAGCGGTGAGCGTGCGTCTTCGAGCAGAAGCGAATAGCACTCCTTGCAACAGGTAGGGTTTGCCGCCGTCACGTATCGCTACATGGCGCTGTGGGCTCTTACCCCACTCTTTTCACCATCACCTCTATTAAAAGGCAGTTTTGTTTCTGTGGTACTTTCCCTATCCTTACGGACGGTCGCTGTTAGCGACTACCTTGCTCTTCGTTGCCCGGACTTTCCTCTTGGGAACCCAAGCGATTGCCTTTCAGGCTCAGATATATTGTAGCATAAAAGCTTATATTACGCTACACACTGTGGGCGGGTCCTGCCGTTTTTAGGCGCCGACGCGGTCTTTGCTATTGTGCCTCGTGGCGTTGTGTTCGATATACTCGATAATCTTTGATGCGACGTCGCGACCGGTGACTTTTTCGATGCCAAAGCCCGGAGAGGCATTAACTTCGAGCACTAATGGGCCACGAACAGAGCGCATTAGATCGACGCCACAGATATGAAGCCCCATGGCGCGGGCAGCTTTTACGGCGACTTTTTTCTCGGCATCGGTTAGTTTGACTGCGGTTCCTAATCCACCCTGATGGAGATTAGAGCGGAAATCGTCATCAAGAGAGTCTCTTTGCATAGAGGCCACGACACGATTCCCTACCACAAAGGCACGGATGTCGGTACCAGCCGACTCTTTGATAAACTCTTGAAGTAAAATGTTTGTCCCATCTTCGTTGTAAAGATAAAAAGCTTGTAAAGCAGATTTGGCGGCTTTTCTGGTGTCGGCAAGAATAACTCCGTTACCATGAGTGCCAGTGGCTAATTTGATAATAACTGGTAAGCCAATTTGCTCAAGCAAATCGTCTATATCTGATGTATTGCGAGAAACTAAAGTTTTAGGAGTATCAATATCATATTTAGCTAGGATTTGTGCTGCACGCAATTTATCACGAGCGCGCGTGATGGCCACAGATGCGGCGGATGTATAAACGCCTTGCATCTCAAATTGACGCACGACGGCGCATCCGTATCTTGTCATATTGTTAGAAATACGTGGCAAAACTGCGTCAAATCCCTCGATTTTTTTACCTTTATAATAAACATCTGGGTGTTTGTCATCTAGAGACAAATAACAGTTTTTATATTTAATAACCTTAACCTGGTGACCACGCTTTTCGGCTTCTTCGACTAGGCGTTTCGTTGAGTAATTTGCGTTGCCGTTAGATAGAATTGCTAATTTCATTTTTACTCCTTTCATTTTTGATTAGATTGAGTAATTGGCTCTACATAGTTTTTGTGAAACCTGTAGGGGTCTTCTTTTAAATACTGTTGAATTTTCTTGGTGTGGGCTCTTTTCGGTTTTATCCCTGTATTATTCTTAGAAACATCGACTAAGAACTTGTTAGTTATAGTGCGACGGCCTACTAGTACCGGAAAATTATTCTTGCTGCGATCGGATAAGTTATAGAGTACTTTAATTTTTCTACCTTTGATAATAGTGCTGAAATGTGTGCGATACCGAATCTGTTCGTGGCCTGATGCACTGCGAACTATAGCAACTCTGTAATCTTTGCGCTTTAATTCTTCACCAGTATAAAAAGGGCTGTTTTTGCCGAAAAGTCGGAAGTGTAAGACTCCGTCCTGGTCGACACTAATGTGACTAGCCCATATCGATGAAGAGTCGGCACCAGTATCAATTTTAGCTGGAATATTTTTAATTCCTGCTATTTCTATATACTCGCTAGACCCTAAAATATCACGCTGGTTTTCGTTTAAACACATACATTATATTTTACAATAGAGAAGCTAAGTTGTCAATATGGCTAGCGCTTCAGGATGTTGTCAATTGCTATGTTTGCTTCCCTGTCAGCAATAACATTTTCGGAACGCGGGACATGCTTAAACGAGACCGCCTCAAAACCAGTAATCTTACTAATAATATCTTCGTAAATCGGCATAATATCTTGATTCTTGATGGAAAAAATACCTAGTAATTGGTTAACGACCATGAGACTGTCAGAGACAAATTTGACGGTTTTATAATCTAGTTCAAGTGCGCGTTCTACACCCTTACGCATAGCATAGTATTCGGCCATTCGTGACGTGGCAAAACCAATAAACTCTCCGCCCTGTTCAATAATTTTACCGGAATTATCGTATATGACATAGCCAATACCAGCTGGGCCAGGATTGCCACGCGAAGCGCCATCGACATTAATAATCACACTATTGGCAGTGTCGCGCATAGATGAACGATTGGATACGGTTTTTTCTTCTACAATTTCAATCACCGAGAGACTGGTTTCATTTAAGTGAATATTTAAATTAGTAAAGTCTTTAATAAATTTATAAGAAGTGTATCTATCTTTTGGAACTGGTTTTATCTCATTTTTGATACCAATTTCATAAACTATGTACAGATTACTAAGCTGGCTTGAGCCTTCTGGTGCTAGAAAAGTGATAACATCTTTTAAAACAATGGATGATGCAGTTAATCCAGTGTATTCGTTAAGAGAACGTACCATAGCTTCTTCGGGCTGCTCACCAAATTTAATCTTGCCAGTTGGAAGTTCCCAAAAAACCGGAGACTCACTGCGTCCACGGTTACGCTTGAAGACAAGTATCCCGTCTTCGTTTCTGATGATTCCGACTACTCTAATACGTTGTTTCATGCCCACCTTTTTTAGGTGCCCTGTTGGCCCGTTTTCCCCGTAATATATACAAGGTGGGTAAAATCTTATGCGATACACCCACAGGTGTAAGCCACGAAATCCCTATAACATGATTATTCAGGAAAATCATGTTGCCAACAGGGCTATCTTTATTATATCATATTAATCGATTAACTACCGACAATCCAGTAAAAGAAGTTGAAAATGCCGTTCATGGCTCCAACCATGATACCAGAAAATACTTGACCAAGAATAAGAATTAAACCATAGACAACCAGAATGCCATATGGCTCTATAGAAGCAAGGAAGCCGCGGACGACATCGGGCGATAAAGCATATAGGACTCTGGAGCCGTCAAGGGGCGGAATTGGAATGGCGTTAAATACCGCAAAGCCGAGATTCACCGCAATTGCTTCATAAAAGATAAATGCAGGAAGCTCACCACCACTGCCATAAAGAAGACCAGTGAAATGACTGATTAAGAAACAGATAAATGCTAATAATAGATTCGTCAAAGGGCCGGCAATGGCAACTAATGCCATTCCCCACTCTTGCCATTTTAGATTGTATTTATTAATGGGGATAGGTTTGGCGCCACCGAAAACCGGTGCCTTTAAAATAAAAAGGATAACTGGGACAAGAATGGACATATATGGGTCAATGTGTTTGATAGGATTTAAAGAGAGACGACCAGCGTCTTTGGCGGTATGATCGCCAAGCAAATAAGCTACAACACCGTGGGAAAGTTCGTGCAAAATAACCGATGCTATGACAATTATAAAAACAATAACAATATAGCCGAAATTCATATATTAATTATATCATTTACTAAATAAGCTTTGGTGGTACTAGTTTAATACAACTACTTCTTTAACTGGTGGGAGAGAATCGAGATTCTTGACTTTAAGTTTCTTCTCGGTGCGAGCAGATAGTTTGAGTTCAGATACCATCCCGTCTACATTGCCCATAGAGACGATAAGCTTTGGTTCGATCTCGCGCACTGCGCGGACAGAAGACGTGCAAAGAATATCAGCTACAATATCGTCAAGATTTTCTTCAATGTCCCCAATTACACCAACGTGGACTCCGCTGATCTCGGCGTCATAGATTGTTTTTTGACTTGGGGTAGCGATGCCACGAATGGAAACTTCACCAATTTCAAACTCGCCTGGGCCGTGAATTTTACCAACGCTTAAATTGGCATCAATTACGCCTTCTTTGACGTTAATCTTTACGGTAGTAGTTTTGGTTGAAATAATGATTTCGTCTTGATTTTTACTTTCTATTTCGAACATATTGCTCCTATTTATGATTTAATGATGTTTTCTGGGTCGATAATCTCGGTGATTTCCATTTCTAGTACATCTAAGATGAACCGATCTCTTACGCTCTTTCGATAGGTGAAATCATCTGGTGACATGATGACGTAATTAATTGGCTTACCCTGTTTTTTCTCGATAACTTCAGCCCAACGGGTAAGTTTCTTAGTTTTGTCATTGCCGATGATTAAGAGATCGATACCATCTTGGCCAGGTAAACGATTGATGACAATGAGCCCTTTTAGATATTTCTTGACGGGACGGCAATATTCTTCCCACGTTGTCTCTCGAATGTCTTGATCACTTAATGTATTAATTTTTTTGGAAAAAATATCAACTAATGGACGACAGAATGGATGTTTGTTATTAGCTGAGTAATAAACTTTATTATCGAAAGTTTCGTTTTTAATGACCCCGATACTTTCGAGATTTAATAATTCCCTGCGCACAGAATTGATTTGCTCATCAATCACTCTGGTCATTTCTCGGACATAGAATGATTTTTCGGGATTTTCAAAGAATAAGTTAAGAAGCTTGGCTCTCGTTTTGGAACCAAAGAGTTTTTCGGTTGGTGTGTTAGCTATTTTACTCATCCTAATAATCATTCTATCATAAAAAATGATAAAATAAAAAACTAGTTAATTATTGCTGGGTATTGTTTAAAACTTTTGTGACATATGGATAAATTTTTTCTAAGTCCATCCACAAAATGTCTGGATTTCTTTTAAACCAAGTCATTTGCCGTTTGGCAAGATGCCAATCCTTGTAGAAACACTTTTCTTTGGCTTCTTCTAAACTTAGTTCGCCTTGAAGGTATTTCCAAACAAATTCATAGATATCACTCTTCATGGCGCCGCTATCCCAGCCGTACATATCAACTAGACTTCTAACCTCGTCATATAATTCTGGTCTAAACATTTGGTCGATTCTAGCTTTCAATCTACTACGAAGTTCGTCTGGCTGGCATTTGACTCCGATGATAATGTAATTGCCTTTTATCTCTTGACGGTCTGAACAAGTTTTTTGTTCAAAGTCACCAATCTTGGCACCGGTTGGTCCTTTGAAATGATAGTCATAAATAAGAGCGTCTATATATAATCCTGTGCCACCCACAATAATCGGAATTTTACTTTTCGCTCTAATTTGATCTATTTTTTGCTCTGCAAACTTTTTCCAGTCTGCTACTGTAAATCTCTCTCCTGGTTCAACTAAATCAAAACCATAATGAACCACACCTTGTTGCTCTTCCTTGGTTGGTTTTGCGGTACCGATGTCCATTTTTTTGTAAATCGCTCTTGAATCAGCCGAAATAATTTCACCACCAATCGCTTTGGCGATTTTGATAGAAACACCGGTCTTACCGGAACCAGTAGGGCCTAGAATAACTAATACGGGAGCAACCGAATAATGCTTTTCGGGGGACGCTTCGTCGCGCCTGTCGTTACAGGGCTCCTTGCTCACTTGCTCCCCGTTGGTCGCAAAAGCCCCCGAAAAAGCATTATCTCGGTTGTAGGTCACTTAGAGTTCCTTCAAGTAGTCTGCGAGTTTGGTGAGTTTAGTCTTTTCTTCTTTATCGCGAAGACGGACAGAGACGACTTTTTCGTCAACGTCTTTTGGACCTACTACAAGGATAGCAGGAATCTTCATCTCGGTGGCACGACGAATCTTTTTGCCCAAAGAGTCGGCAGAATCATCAACAGTGTATCTTAATTCATTGTATTTAAGTGGTTTATCTAATACGATGCCGTCTAGGATTTTAGTGATTTTAACGACATAATCATTGACTTTGTCATTAACAGTAACGATACGAACTTGTTCTGGGGCGCACCAGAATGGGAACCAACCACCAGTATGCTCGATGAATACCGACAAGAAGCGTTCAATAGAGCCAAGTGTAGCATGGTGAATCATGACTGGGCGTTCTTTTTCGCCCTTGCTGTTGGTAAATTCAAGCCCAAAACGTTCTGGTTGGACGAAGTCTAATTGGATAGTAGCAAGCTGATGCTCGCGGCCAATGGCGTCTTCGGCCATGAAATCAATCTTTGGGCCATAGAAAGCTGCTTCACCTTCTTGTTCAAAATAATCCAGACCATTGTCGATAGCGGCTTGTTTGATTTGCTTTTGAGCCATATCCCAAAGTTTTTTGTCGCCTAAATATTTATCTTCATCTGAACGGTATGACAAACGTGCGCGCAAATTTTGCATTCCCACGGTGCTGTAAAGCTCTTTAACTATACCAACTAGTCTCTTAACTTCTTCTTTGATTTGGTCATTGCGACAGAAGACGTGTGAATCATCCTGAGTCAAAGAACGAACACGTGACAAACCACCAAGTTCGCCGGTTTTTTCATCACGATAATCAGTCGTGGCTTCCATATAACGAACTGGCATATCGCGATAGGTACGAGGACGAGATGCAAATATCTGAGCATGGTGTGGACAGTTCATAGGTTTCATAGCAAAATCTTCGCCGCTCACCTGGGAATGGACCATAAATAACTCATCGCCAAATTTTGCATAATGACCTGATGTTTTGTAGAGATCAGTTTTGGTGATATGTGGAGTCCAGACCTTTTTGAAGCCTTCCTTTCCACGAAGAGATAAGGAATAATTGGCCATTAATTCTCTTAATTCAGTTCCGCGTGGCGTAAAGAGTGGCAAACCTGCACCGACTAAATCTGAAAAACAGAATAAATCTAACTCTTTGCCAAGTTTGCGGTGATCACGTTTCTTGGCTTCTTCTTGGCGTTTAAGATATGCATCAAGTTCTTTTTCTGTATCAAAGGCTACGCCATAAATGCGAGTTAGCATTGGGCGTTTTTCGTCACCACGCCAATAAGCGCCAGCAACTCGAACAAGTTTGAATGGACCAACCTTCGAGAGATTATCAACATGTGGGCCTTTACAGAGATCGGTGAATAAATCGCCCATATCGTAGAAGGAAATTTTTTCTTTTTCTGGTAATTCTTCGATTAGCTCAATTTTGTAATCTTGCTTTTGGTCGCGGGCCCAATCTAGGGCTTCGGATTTAGATGACATCCTTTTAGTCATTGGTAATTTGCGAGCGATGATACTACGCATTTTCTTTTCGATTTTGGGCAAGTCGGAATCAGAAATCTTTGTTGTACCGAAGTCAATATCATAATAAAACCCGTCGTCAATGGCAGGACCAATGCCAAATTTTGCGTGTGGGTATAGTTCTTTGACTGCTGCGGCGAGAACATGACTCAAAGTATGTCTCATTTTTTCTAATTCTTCCATACTGTTTTTCCCATTAATTGTATTGTTTTATTATACCATAAATTGAACAATAATTAAGGGTTCTTCGGTCTCTTACAAGCGCCGCCACGTAATCTGAGAGTTTTATACATATTAGTGGTTACTTCACGTATCCCATTACAGATTTCAATATTGCCACCTAATACTTTTTTTATTTCTGGCAGAATATCATTAAACTGTGAACAAGCAATGATTATTTTAGAGGGTTTGAAGTCGCCGTCTAAAACGTATCTATAAAAACAATCTTTGATTTCGCTTAATTCTAATTCCCCGTCGTCAATCTTGTTTGGCCAGGATTCGAGAGTAAGAGTCCTTAAACGAAAATGTGGTTTTAGCTTATAAACAAAGCTGTGGTATTTTACCGTTTTTGTGATTGCTTTAGTTGTGAGTATCAAAGCATCTTTTTTGACGAATGAACAAGGGCATTCAAGTTCTAGACCAATGAAGGGTTGGTTTGGGTATTTGTGTCTAAAATAGTTTAGGCTAGTGACAGTGAGTAAATAATTGGCAAAAATAATTAGATCAACTTTTCCAATATATGAACACAAAGCCTTTTCGGCACATCTTCTAGCTTCTTTGGCGCTTGATTGGATTTCGGAAGCATTCCGCCAATCAATCACACGAATGATGTCTGCAATAGGTATTTCATTTTCTAAATAATCTGCGAAATTCTCTCCACCATACCCACTATCAAACACTATTATTTTTAACATTAAAACATTCCTTTCTCCTCCGCTTGCGAAAATTCTACCATAAACAAAACTCTTACAGAGAAGATTTTTAAGAGTTATGCAACAAATGTTGCATAACTCATGAAAAAGTATATCTTAACGACAAATGCTTACTAGAAATGATATCCACCGCTAAACAGGTTTTGGAGCTCAATCGTGCCAGTAAACTGCATGATCAGGAGCGCTACAATGCCACCGTTCTGGTGTTTTTTGTTCTGGTGTTTGGTCCCCTTCTGGGGCTGGTGTGTCTTTTGGAATTTGGATTTCTTCTGCTGCTGGCATGTTAGCTCCTTTCAAAAAACTAATGCTAGTTTAATTCTACCATGGAGCAACGAAACCACAATTAAAAATAAGTCCCCTGGGGCTTCTTTTTATCCTTCAGATATTAAATAAAGACCCTACGGGTCTTTCTTTAATACCTGGTGGGTGATGAGGGGCTCGAACCCCCGACCTTCTCGGTGTAAACGAGACGCTCTAGCCAACTGAGCTAATCACCCGCTTCGATTAATTATATCATATTATATAGACAATAGCTAGTTTGATTCCCTATTACCTTATAATTGGCGCTAGCCTTGAATATGCTGTTTTGGTGATGTTACTGACATTTTCGACCGTACGCGTGATGGAAAAAATATCATATTCATCTTGAATCCATCTTTCAATAATCGCCGTAACTTCTTTATTGTATATATTGAACAAATTTTCATCACTAAGTCGATAATTTGAAATTATGTATGGTCTTAGTTGAATAATCATTTTTTCAATTATTCTATTGTCACCATATTGATAAATAAAATTAATAATCCTTTTGTTGTAATAAAGAAAGACCAAAATTTTTTGATAAATCATTTTTAAATCTTTGTTTTTACGGCGAAGTATAGGCTTTATTAATTGACTAAATTTTTTAATAATATAGTCTTCATAGTCTGGTGCGATTTCATTTAAGGTATCGTGATGCCGATAAAAAGTTGGGCGAGATATCCCCACATTTTTAACGATAGTGCTGACGCTGATTCTGCCCTTGGCTAATAAAAAAGCTACGATAATGGAGTTTTCGGTTCTTATGAATCTTTTGTTTGCAAGTTTTTTATCTGTAATTTTATTTTTCACTGAAAGAATTATAGCATAGTGTATTTATTTTTTTACAACTTTCTTAGTGACATCAAATTTCTCCATATAAAGCCCGAGCATTAAACGAGTCTGAGCGTAAAAAGCAGCCAATGATTGATACAAAATAGAGGTAATTGGCATAAGGAGCCATTGTAAAAGCATAAAAATGTTTTTGCCCTTGCGATACTTGGCTGGACGCTTGGGTAACATTTTGAAAGAAACTAAAACCGAGACGATTAAACCGATTGAAGCAAAGGTCTCGACTATACTCACGATGTTTGGAAGATTATATGCGACCATGGAATGAGCCGAAATGTTCATAATCATGGGGACCCAGCCACCAAAAGCAACAATCGGAGCTAAAATCGCTAGAGTGATATGACCGTCTAATAATCGCCAAAACTTTGGGAAGAGTTTCCAAAACGGCATGATGCGGTCTTCCCTTTTTACAAACAATCTTGAACCGACATAGGCAACGTCACTGGCGCCATAATACCACCTGCGGACCTGAACAAATTGGGCTTTAATGGTTTTCCAAAAAGTTTCGTCGATAACGGCATCTTGATAAATCGGGATGCGGATTGGTAAAACGGTGTAGTCACCCGAGAAAAAGAACAGACTACGCCAGTATTGATGGCCGTCTTCGACAATTGTGCGTTTACTCCAAAAATCCATGGCCTCTAGAGCTTGAAGTGGCTGAGAGTGTGAAGCGAAATTTCGCAAAACATGTGGGCGCATAGTAGTAATGACGTTGAAAAAAGAGTTTGAAACAGCAATGACTCTTGATGGAGCTGGAGCATCCCAAATATTATTCATAAACAACGAGACTGGTTGATAGCTCATGCGTTGGCGATTTGGATGAGTAATGAATTCATAAGCTACTGAGTCTAAATATTTAGGGGCCATGTGATTGTCGCTATCGAGCGAAGTCACGATGACGTTTTCGATCTGTATGCTACTAGTCTTAATGTATTCAGCCACGGCTTTACCTGCAAAGGTTAGATTCGGGCCCTTGCCAACTATTTCTCCTGGCAGATTATCTGGGTGCTTCACTAACATAAAATGTTTAAACACGCCTTTATATTTTTTGGCCAAGTTGTTTGCAGTTTTTTCCATTTCTTCACCGCCACGTTCTTCATAGGCGAGAGCAAAAACAATGCGATTGTTGGGAAAGGTAGTATCTTTGACAGCGTCAATTGATGGGCCAAGCACATCTTCGCCTTCATTGTAGGCCGTCATGATTACTGCGTGATAAACCTGGGATACCTTTGGGTAGTCCTTTTCCATGGCCGCCATGAGTTTGAGATTTTCAATATGTTCATCAAAATGATAACTCTTATTATTGTCATCATGCAGGCGTTCGTAAGCTTCGTGGGGGTGCTCTAAATCTTCTAAACGTTTGCGCCAATCGACACGCCCAGCGCGTTTAATGACTTCATAGCCTTGGACAGTGCGATAGGCCACAGCTATAGCTTTGACCAAAGTTGTCGCAATGAGAATAAATAAATAGACAGCCCCTAAAACTGGATCTAGCCAGGACAGGAGAAATAAAAGAATGATGGCGCCATACGAAATTAGCCCAGGCAGGATTTCTAAAAATCGGTAAAGAGGTTTGCGTTTACCGGTAGGTATTTCCAGATTTTTACGCATTAGCCTTCTCCGAGAAGACGAATTAGGACCAAAAATGAACCCAAAATCAGCATAGTCGTGGTGAGCAAGAAAAACTTTGCCATCCCACCGCCACGCTTACGAAAAATCCGCGTAGCAAGTAAATTGTGAAAAATCCCAAAGATGATGGCGAGCAATGGAAAAGCAAACATGCCAGTCCAATTGCCGTCGCGGTAACCGCCTATATCGCCGTAGCCGACTTTGACCACAGATGCGTTAGGGTTTAATTGAATAATAGTGAAGATAAATAAAGTAATAGATAAGAGAAGGTTGAAAATCATCAAAACAATAATTCCCCTTTCGCTTTGGTATAACTTTATAAAATCTTCTTTAATGGTCTTCATTATCTTTTCCAGTCAAAGTATCCGCTATTTGATTCACATGCTGGATGAACATTACATCACCGATGATACCAACTAAGCCTGTCAAAACCATCATCCAACCAATTAGTATAATGACTGCGCCTTCGTTAAAGGTGACAAAGACGCCTAGTACCAGCATCACAAGTGCGACGATTAATATGTATTTCCAAACACTGACTTTGGCCGCTGCGAGCTTCGTTGTAGTATTAATACGAACTAATGATTCGTAGATGATAATAATTCCGATAACTACACGGAAAATAGTAGCAATGTCATCGCCTATAACTAGTGCGGCAATACCAATTAGAACTGATACTACGCCGGAAAGTAGCCCGTTATTCAAAAAATCGTTTTGACCTTTGACCATGAAATAATTAATGATTTGAAATCCGCCTTTTACGATAAAGAAAGCGCCAACGATATAGGCTAATACTTGGATCATTGTCTCTTGCAAAACGATAAAGAGTATGCCTAATATTAGTAGAGCTAACGATTCTATAATTGCAGACCAAGCTGATTTCTTTAAATCTCCGCTAACTTGCTCTAGCGGACGCTTAATAATTTCCACCTTAGACATAAAAAACTCCTTTTTTTTATTATAGCACATGTTTAAACGTAGGGATACAAAACTTCAAAGAAGAAGACGACCATTTTGCGAAAAAAATTGACTATGATGCGAAATAAAGCACATAGTCATGGAGCCGATGGCAGGGTTCGAACCTGTGACCTGCTCGTTACGAATGAGCTGCTC
>CAMYZY010000001.1 GCA_947304075.1 uncultured Candidatus Saccharibacteria bacterium | reverse complement strand
AATGACCGGCAAGGAAGCAAAGAAGAATCGTCTCGGTGGTGAGATTTTGGTGAAGGTTTGGTAACAGATATATATTTGACAAAATATTATATCTGTGATATAATAGAAAAATAACCCTTCGGGGTTATTTTTTTGTGTTTTTTGGAAAGTGCTTATCGTTGCCCCTGTTTGACACGCATGATATAATGGCGGCAATATTAGCGAAGGAGTAATAAATGAAAGTGAAGAGATTGCTTGCGGCAATAATGGCGCTAGTGATGGTGGGTTCTAGTCTTGGGGGAACAATACCAGTAATGGCGGATGAAAATGATCCGACGGTGCGGAATCCAGAAGGTCCGACTGTACTAAGCAATGGTGCAAAGTTATATAAAACAGCGGCCAGCGTACCTGGATATGCTAATATGTGGCGTGTAACGCTTAGAATAGAAACGCCTGTGATTGAAACTAAGTCTGATACAGTGCTGGTAATTGATAATTCGAATAGTATGAGCGCAAATGGCAGAATTGGTGAGGCTGTTTCGGCGGCGCAGACTTTGGCTCAGGAATTGCTCCCGGACGGGAATACCACTAATAGAATTGCGGTAGTTTCGTTTAATGGTTCGGTGACGACTAGAGTAGGATTCTCTCATAATTATGATGATGAAAATTCTACAGAACCATCGGTGAAATCGGCAATTGCAGCTACTTCAACCCTAAGCGCTGGTACTCATACTCAAGCTGGGATGCATACTGCAACTGAACTACTTAAGACTTCGACAGCTGATATTAAAAATATTGTTTTGTTGTCAGATGGTGAACCGTCTTATAGCTATGCTTTTACGAGCGATGCTTTGGCGGACGACGATAATTTTGTGGCTTATAGTACATTTGGGAACAATGCACTTCAAACTAGCAAAGATGTGGCTCAGTCGGTGTTTGGTGATTATAGTACGAGAGCCGGCTCTGGTAATGGTATGAGAACTTGTGCGACTAATTCGTATCCGTGCCCTAAGTATTATAATCACGGCAATTCGGCGATAGCTGAAGCTGGCTATTATAAGGCTCTTAAAATTGGTGATTTGTACACGATTGCTGTGGAAGCTGGTACAAACGGCGAAGCAATTTTAGGCGAGATGGCGAGTAGTAGTGAGCATTATTATGAAGCAGACGATGGTGAACTGGATGAAGTGTTTGATAAAATTACAGGAAAAATCATGGCGGCGATTAATTCGGCGAACGTGCATGATGTGATGGGTGAAGGTGTAATTGTAGAGAACGCAGAACATTCTACCGAGTTAGATTGGAAACCAAAATTTACTTATGATGCAGAGAAGAAGATTTACTGGGCAGAATATAGCTATGATGTAGAAGCAAATGAACATATTTTGGACGAAAACAGCACGGATGGGTTTCATCCACTAAATAAAAATGCAACTTTGACGTACAATAATGACCAAACTGGTGCATTCCCAGTGCCGTATGTAAAGCCATTTTTCGTGAATGTGAAAAAAGAGATTGAGGGCCAAACTTGCACCGATGGAGACTGTGTATTTACTTTCAGAATTGAACATCCAGAAGGTGTGAAAGCTACAGATTATACTGTGGAAGCTGGTAAAACTCATAGAATTGTAGAAGCTTTTCCGATTGGAAATTACTCTTTGACAGAAATTGGGACGAATGCGAACAATCCAGTGAAATTTGAGAACTATTTGGTTTCGTATACCGGAAATAACTTTACGATTAATGAACAGCATGCGGATCATATTGACGTAACGATTAAGAATAAGTATGAGACTGTTAGTGTATCTGCGACTAAAACTTGGGATGATGGTGGTGACCAGGATGGTCTACGTAAAAATTACAACAATAAATTATATTTGGTAGTAAAAGATGGTAACAAGAATGTAGCTTTTGCAGAAATTACTGGGGAAGACAACCAATTAATTACGATTAGTGATTTACCAAAAAATCGTAATGGTGAACCGATTTCATACAAGATTGTCGAAGGTTTGAACTGTTCTAGTTCGAATAATGGAGTGGTTTGTAGACAGGAATTTGACGGTAATAATGGTGAGATTAGCATTGATGACGACTATACTACGGAAATAGGTGCAAATAATGTGATTACTAATACACACGAGCCAGCAACGGTAAAAATTACGGTGAATAAAAATTGGAATGATGAGAATAATCGTGATGGTTTGAGAACCGAAAATAAGCAAGTAGAGTTTTGTGTGACTGGTAAAGTTGATGGAGTAGTTGTTTATCAAAAAACTTGCAAAAGATCTAGTAGCTTGATTGACGACATCGTAATCGAGTTTACGCCTTTGCCTAAGTTTAATAATGGTAAAGAAATCAACTATGGCGTCGAAGAATCAGAATTTATTGGATACAATGCGGTAGGGTTGCCGGAAGATGCCTTTACGGTGGAAGATGAAGAATCGCTTAATGTTACTAACAATCATACACCAGCAAAAGTTAATATTTTGATTAAAAAAGTGTGGGACGATGATGAAGATAATGATAACTTGCGTCCTGATGAAATTAATGTAACACTAAAGGGTGGCGACAGTGATGTGCCTTTGACAATAAAAGAAAGCGACAGTGTGAAAGATGTATGTGAATCGTGGTGTGTAGTGGTGCCTAATATGTACCAGTTTAAGCAGGGGCAAGAAATCGAATATGACGTTGTAGAAGGCACAATTAATGGTTATGCTGAATCTCATGTTGGCGATGCTGAAAAAGGATTCGTGATTACAAATACCCATGTTTCAGAATTATATAATAATACTGGTGAAATAACGGTACAGAAAAAATGGGATGGAGATGGAAATGATTTGGCGCGACCTGCATCAATACTCTTAGAGCTTCATGGTGAGATTACAAATGATGAAGGTGAAGTTATAAGTTGGTTGGTGGATAGTCCAGCAGAAGTATCAGAGGCTAATGATTGGAGTTATACATTTACTAAGTTACCAAAAAATAAGGACAAAAAGACAATTAGATACTTTGTGCAGGAGTCGGGAATTGGTAATGCTCAGTTTGGTGATAATGAGAGTACGATCATAGTTTATGATGGTGAGATAATTAAAGGTTTATGGACCAAGAGCGTTGCTGGTTTTGAAGTAACAAATACTTGGACAGAAGCTGAAGACGAAATAATCTATGATGGTGCAAAAGCTTTCTATATTAAGAAAGTCGATGAAGACTATAAGCCAATGGAAGGAGTGACGTTTAACGTTGGCGATAGAGAAAAGACAACTGATTCTGATGGCTTGGCTTCAAAGAGTGTGCCGGTCACATCTACTGAAAAAGAAGAAAGTTTCCAATTTGCTATCAGCGAAAAAGAAACTGTGGAAGGATATGATCTTATAGAAGAGTCGGCAACTTTGACTGTAAGTTGTACCAGCTCGTTTACAGGTGCCGATAGCGATACTTTAATCAATACTTATACAAAAACTTGTACGTTTGCTAAGACTGGAAGCGATAAATATGCTTGGGATGATGTAAGCAAGACTTTGACGGTAGTAAACAAGCGAAGTTTGGCAGAATCATTGACGATTAAAAAGACCGTGACTGGTGTATCTGCGAGTGTTTTAACAGATCTTGAATTTGCAGTAACTGGGCCAGAAGACTTTGGTGAAAAGGGTACGATGACTTTGAAAGCTTCTGAAGATTGTACGATTTCTAACGGAACAATTACCTGTAAAGTAGCAGGCAGAATTCCAACTGGCAATTATACAGTGACAGAAGGTAATGCTGATGTAGAAAACTTTGAATTAACTGTCTTAGGTGATAATGATGTTGAAAAGAAGGTTGAAAAGGACGATGAGATTGTATTTGAAATTACGAACGAATATGAAGTAGACAGAATTATGTATTACGTGGATAAAATCTGGGAAGATGCACATGATAAGGATGGCGAACGTCCAGAAAAACTGACGATTAACCTACTCGCAAACGACGAGATAATCGATACGATTGATTTGACGATGAATGATGCTTATATCATCGACGAAGAAGATGAAGATTATGTGACTGGAGATATCTGGGGTTTTGTGTGGGAAGGATTGCCGTATGCGGATGAGTATGCAGAAGTGATTGTTTATACCGCAGAAGAGATTTTGGAATCGGATGAATATGAACAATTAGAAATGTATAACGATGAATACGGAACATTATTCATAAATTATCATGAATTAGACGATCCATGTGCGGAAGGTGGATGTGGTGGCGATATCATTCCACCAGCACCGGAGACAGGTAGGTTTACTGGCGTGCGTGGTGGCGGCAATGTGACTTGCGAAAACACATTGGCGGCAGGTTTAGCTGTGGTGATGATGACGCTAGTTGGAATGCCAATCTTAGCAACTGTGGCAATCAGGCGCAAGAAGTAAATACTAAATATAATTTTAGTCGGTGACGATTGGTGGGGTCGTTGCCGGCTGAATTTTGGTATAAGCATAATTGACTTTTGGGGGGATAACATATATATTATATATAGTGGTATTTTTATATCGTGGAGCAATATGCCAAAAAATAATGCGAGAAAAACTATAGATAATGCTAATCTTTCGGCAACAGCAAAGAAGTTTTTGATGGTTGGCCCTAAAACTAAAGCAGTGGTGAACTTTCGTGGCGATTTGCTTTGTGATATCAAGAAAAAAGGTTATGAAGTTGTCGTAGTTGTTCCAGAAAATGTGGATAAGGACTTCTTCAAGCAAAATGGCATCAAGGTGCGCTTAGTTAATTTGAATAAGAATTCTTTATCAGTATTTGGCGCGTTTTCGTATTATCGTAACCTCAAAAAAATTATAAAAGAAGAAGCACCAGACAAAGTCTTTTCATTTACAATTAAGCCAGTAATTTTTGGCTCCATTGCCGCAAATCGTGTTGGAGTAAAAGAGATTTATTCACTGATTTGTGGGCTCGGCATGATCTTTTCTTCTGATACATTAAAGATGCATATTTTGAGATTCGTTGGCAGTCATTTATATAAATATGCTTTGAAGTATAACAAAAAAGTTATCTTCCAAAATCGTGACGATATAAATGAATTTGTGGCTAGGGAATTAGTTAAACGCAGTCAATGTGAGCTCGTGAATGGTTCGGGTGTGAACTTAAAGAAGTTTTCTCGTAACAACTTGCCTAAGGATAAAGTTAGTTTTTTGATGGTTTCGCGCGTTATAAAAGAAAAGGGCGTATTGGAATATTTTAAAGCCGCGAAGATTGTTAAGGAAAAATACCCAGATGCAGAATTTGCCTACATTGGCGCAATTGATAAGAACAAAAACGCAATTAATATGGAGGAATTAAAGCCTTTTATAGATGAAGGAGTAATTAAATATATTCCCGAAACAAATCATGTCGAAAAATATGTTGGCGAGTGTAGTGTGTTTGTATTGCCAACATATTATCGCGAAGGAATTCCTAGGACTCTACTTGAAGCGATGGCGATGGGAAGGCCAATTCTTACGACTAATACACCGGGTTGTCGTGAGACTATTGTTGAAGGGGAAAATGGTTATTTTGTTAAAGTAAAACGTGCCAAAGATCTCGCTGATAAAATGATTTATATGATAGAGCATGGGTCTGATTTACAGAAGATGGGTGATAAATCGTACCAAATGTGTTTGGAGAAATTTACGATTGAGATTATTGATGGGCGGATGCTTGAGATTATGAGGGTGGAGTAGTAATAATGAAGCTTTTATTTAATTGTCTTACTACTGAAAAAGGTGGAGCGGAAAGGGTTATTTCTGTACTTGCTAATGAGTTTGTAAAAAAAGATGATGTTGTTATTTTGACTTTAAAAAGGAATACAAAGGATGCGTATAAATTTGATGAAAAGATAAAAAGGTTATATGTCGATAAAACATGTTATGAATCTGATAGTGGAGTAAAGAGCATATTTAGAAAGCTTTCTCCTAGTAGATTATTAAGATTTAAGAGATTTATAATTGATGAGGACCCTGATATTATAATTAGTTTTTTGCCTGAACCATCTCTAAGACTTATGTTTGCATCCAAATTTTCTTCTAAAATTAGAAAGATCCCTAAAATTATTTCTATTCGGAATGATCCAGAGAAAGAGTATAGTAATGTTTTGATAAAGCAAGCCATGAAAAAGCTTTATAGAGATGTTGACGGAATGGTATATCAAACCGAAGATGCAAAAAATTATTTTAAGGGTATTATCAAGACAAGAAATCAAGTTATTATCCAAAACCCTATAGACGAAAGATTTTTAATAAAGCCGAAAGACGATAAGGATAGAAAAGATATTATTATTTCGGTTGGTAGGCTTGAGTCTCAAAAAAATCACGAACTATTAATTAGGGCATTTGGAAGAATGATCGAGGAAGAAAAAAATGATTATTGTTTGGAAATATACGGCGAAGGTTCTAGGAGACAGTATCTACAAGAAATGATAAATAAAATGAACTTAAATAATAAGGTTTTTTTGAAAGGAAAAACTGATGATATAGTAAAAAAATTGAATAATTCGAAGATTTTTGTTTTGAGTTCGCGTTATGAAGGTATGCCGAATGCGTTGATGGAGGCAATGGCATTGGGTTTACCTTGTATCTCTACTGATTGTCCATGTGGCGGCCCGAGAAGCTTAACTAAGAATGGTGAGAATGGGATTTTGGTGAAAAATGGAGATAAAAATGCATTAGGTTGTGCCATCTCTGATTTAATAAATGATGATAGAATGCGTAAAATTCTATCAAGAAATGCGTTAAGAATCAGGAAAGATAATGATGTAAATACAGTAGTCGAGCAATGGTATACTATCATTAATAGGGTCATGGAGACTAAAGAGTGAACGATTTACTATTAATTGGTAAAATTGCTTATTATTTGGTATTTGTATTTTGTCTTTTTCTATATGCAAAATACAAATATAAAAATGATAGAATTAAGAAGTTCGGCCTAGTAGCGCTTATAATATTTGGGATAATATTTGGTGTATATGGGATAATATGTGGTCCGCCCGGTGAAAGTATCGGCGATAGGCATAATTATGTTCAGCGTTTTGAGACTCCTGGTCAGGAAGAATATATGAAGAATCAATCTATTGGTCTTTGGGCTTTGGAATCCATAATACAATTATTCACGCGAAATGGTAGTGTGCTGTTTTTCGTTGTTGCCACAGTTTATTTTGTAGTTAATATATATTGTTATAAAAAATGTAAAGAGAGTAGACCACTATATCTGTTACTTTTCTTCCTGAGTACGGTAGGGCTATGGGGATTTTTTGCCATGAAGCAAGCTTTGTCGCTGGCTTTTGCTAACCTGGCGCTTGTTTATTATATGGAAGGTAAGAAAAAATGGGCAATACCATTTTTGATTGTGGCAATTCTGTGTCATGAAGCTGCTTGGATTGTGATTCCTTGCTTAATCGCAGCGGAATATGGGAAAAAATCAAAAGTGCGACAGTGGGTACTATATATAATACTGTTTGCTATCGCGATTTTTTATCCGCAGATTAGTAAATATTTCATTAGTTTATTCAGCCATTTACCGGGTATGGATACACAAGTTGGCAATTATGTAGACAGTTCTGGTTCGATGATTGTAGACACGAATTTCTTTACGATTTTTAAAAGTGCGCCGTATTATATAATTACAATCTTTGCAATATTGTACAGGAAAAAGCTAAGAGATAAAATTAAAAACTACGATTTTATGTTGGTGCTGTCTGTGTTTTGTTCAATATTTTCGGTTTTGTCGGTATATATGTATTGGATGTTCCGCTTCGCAACATATTTTTATTTACCATGTTTTTTGTTGATAGTCCAAATATTAGAGCACTTGGAAGAAAGTAATAGAAAAGTTTTGATAGTGTTGATTGTTTCGATTATGTTAGGATTGATGGTAAAATTATTGTTACAGTATTATTTTATTTATGGGGGAATTATATGATAAAGAAAATGTTATTTAGTTTTTCTAAATTAATACCGGATAAATTATATTTGAAATTAAAATATAGAAGCAAAACTGGCAAGAAGCTAGATTTTAAAAATCCGAAGACTTATAATGAAAAATTACAATGGTTGAAGTTATATGATAGGAAGGATATTTATACTACGATGGTAGATAAATGCGAAGCGAAGAAATATGTAGCGGGCATAATTGGCAAGGAATACATCATACCAACAATTGGAGTGTATGACAAATTTGAGGATATTGACTTTAAGGAGTTGCCAAAACAATTCGTAATAAAATGTACGCACGATTCGGGTGGTTTGGTGATTTGTAAAAATAAAGATCAATTAGATATTGATGAAGCGCGAGAGAAAATTACTGATTGCTTAAAGAAAAACTATTATTGGCGTGGAAGAGAATGGCCATATAAAAATGTAAGACCACGTATTCTTGTAGAGAAGTATATGGAAGATAAAAGTAGCAAAACAATGCGGGATTATAAGTTTTTCTGTTTTGATGGTAAACCGGAAATCATGTATTTGTCTGAAGGGTTAGAGAATCATAAGACTGCAAGGATGAGTTTTTATGATATGAATATGCACTTGGTCGATTGTCGGAGAAGTGATTATAGACCACTTGAGTATATTCCTGAAAGACCAAAGAATTTTGAAAAGATGAAGGAATTCAGTGCGATTCTTTCAAAAGACATCCCACATCTTCGCGTGGATTGGTATGAGATTAACGGAAAGTTGTATTTTGGCGAACTTACCTTTACGACATGTAGTGGTATTATACCTTTTGCTGATGAAAATTGGGATAGGAGACTCGGTGATTTTATAATGTTGAAAGAGATAAAAAAATGAGATCGAAGAATGCCATTCGGAATATTATGACAAACTTATTGTTACAGTTTGTCATAATAATTTACGGTTTTGTTGTTCCAAAAATAATCATAGAAAAATTTGGCTCTGATGTTAATGGGCTAGTTGCATCAATTACGCAATTTTTGTCTTATATTACTCTTTTTGAATCCGGATTTGGTGCAGTAGTTAAGGCAGTCTTCTATAAACCAATAGCTAATAAGGATATGCAGTCCATTGCAAGTGTTATAAAAACTTCTGAGAAATTTTTTCGGAGAATTGCGTTATCTTTTGTACTTTATACTATAGTATTGTGTTTTGTTTTTCCGTTAATCGCAAAGGCTGATTTCGATGCTATTTTTACGATTTCATTAGTGGTCGTAATAGCTATTAGCACATTTGCGGAATACTTTTTTGGGATGGCTTATAGGTTGTTTCTACAGGCAGAGCAAAAAATATATGTTGTATCGTTAATTCAGATGATCACCTATATCCTTGGGATAATTGTTGTAGTTGCAATGGCTTTACTCGGTGCGAGCGTTGTAGCGATTGAGCTTGTGATTGGGTTGATATTTGCGCTTAGACCAATACTTCAAAATTTCTATGTGAAGAAAAAGTATAATTTGAATTTTGAAGACGCTACAAGTTCTTATCCAATAAAACAAAAGTGGGATGGATTAGCGCAACACATTGCATGGATGATTCATGGTAATACAGATGTGGCGGTTTTGACTATTTTTACTAATTTGGCAGAGGTTTCCGTTTACTCAGTGTACCATCTTGTCGTGGTAGCAATTAAAAAAATTATCCAATCGTTTAATAACGGTGTAGATGCTTCTTTCGGTGATATGATCGCAAAAAAGGAGGACGAAAACTTGAGAAAAAAGTTTTCTGTGTATGAACTGCTATTTATGATGATTGTTACGATTGTATTTACTAGCACGCTGCTTCTAATTACCTCTTTCATAAGTGTTTATGTGAAGGGGGTGACGGATGCGGATTATTTAAGACCAGTATTCGGGTATTTGTTGGTTTTAGGTGAATATATTTGGGCAATTAGAATACCGTATAATTCTTTGATACAAGCGGCTGGTCGTTTTAAAGAAACTAGGAAAGGAGCTTGGATTGAAGCCGGTGTCAACATTATACTTTCAGTAATTCTGGTTTTTAATTTTGGGTTGGTGGGTGTAGCAATCGGTACCGCGGTGGCGATGTTCATACGTACGGTAGAATTTATTAACTATGCGAATAAATGCATTCTATATAGAAATGTGAGATGTAGCATGCTTAAAATAATGGTATCCGTAATCATAACGGTGGTTGTGAGTTTCCTCGGTTTGTGTATTGTCAAAACGCCTCTTCCTGATAATTATGTTGATTGGATTATTCAGGCAGTAATTACGTTTCTAATTATCAGTAGTATTACTATGCTGTCGTATTGCGTGTTGTACAGAAAAGAGATGAACGATGTTTTGAAAATGTTCGGAAGGTTGTTTAAGAGAAAAAGGAGTGAGATTGGTGATGGGAAAATCGAGTAGTTTTAGTGTAACGACTAACAAAAATTGGAGAAAAGTAAAGAAGCCTTTTATTACCGTGATGACTCCAGTTTACAATAGGCGCGAGACGATTCAGAGGACGATAGACTCGGTTGAAAAGCAAGAATTTCGCAATATAGAATATATTATTATTGATGATGGGTCGATGGAGCCAATTGACGACATCGTAAAAAAATACATGGAATCGACTAGGTTGCCGGTGATGTTTATAAAAAAACCGAATGGTGGGGTGCACACAGCGCGTAATATTGGTTATAAGCAGGCACGAGGGGAATTGGTACTTTGTATTGATTCTGATGACGAGCTGACACCGGATGCTTGTGAGATTTTTTATAAAACATGGATGTCGATACCGAAAAATGAGAGAGATGAATATTGGCAAATAAAGGCGCAATGTAGGGACCAAAATGCCAAAATGACTGCGAAACCATTTCCTGATAACATTAACGAGATGCCAAAAGATAAGGCAAGAAAGTATTTTTCAATGGCTGGCGGAGAGCAGATTGGTTGTCGCGTATCGGAAGTGATGAAAAAGAATTTGTTTCCCGAACCAGAGGGTATATCATTTGTCGCGGAGAGTGCTGTATGGATACCGCTAGAGCGAAAGTACAAGTCTTGGGGAATCAACAATGTCGTGAGAATATATCATAAGGAGAGTAATGATCGTTTGGCTGGAAATTGGAGAAAGAATGACAAACAGAAAATTCGGAACAATCTTTGGAGCAAAGCGTATGTATTAAATAATGCACAAAAATACGGATTTAGCTTTCGGCAATATATAAAAAATATCATAAAGTATTGCGTCTTTTCTTGTCTATTGATGAGAAAAGGAGATAAAGAATTTGTGCGAAAAAATAAACTGAAAGGTTCAGCAAATAATTTTTGGAAAATAGTTTTTTGGTTGCCGGCGACTCTATATGTAACCATTATGATAGGCGATGGTAAAAAATGAGACGAGAAGCTTATAAACTAGACAATATTGCCTTTATTAAGACCATAATGATGATTGTGGTAGTGATTCATCATTGCTGTTTATTTTTTGGTGGGGATTGGTTTACTCCAGTTGAACCAATCGGTGGGGGCGATTATTTGTATTTTATTGCAAGATGGATGAAGACTTTTAACATTCAAACTTTCGCGATGGCGTCGGGATTTTTGTTTTATTATTTATGGATTGAAAAAGGAAGGTATAATGAGC
Organism: uncultured Candidatus Saccharibacteria bacterium; assembly: GCA_947304075.1. Lineage (GTDB taxonomy): Bacteria > Patescibacteriota > Saccharimonadia > Saccharimonadales > Saccharimonadaceae > Nanosyncoccus. Next base: position 44,456 of record CAMYZY010000001.1, on the reverse strand, counting down.
TTAAGAAAGATATAAAAAAGCGAGCAAAAAGATTGTTGGTGCCGTATTTTTTCACGAGCGTTTTGTGGGCAATTCCGATCGGGTGCTTGTTTTACCATTATTCTTTAAATGAGTTATTCGATAAATTCGTCTTGATGACCGGTCCGGCACAATTGTGGTTCTTGATAATGTTATTTATTGTATTTGTGTTTTTTGAGTTGATTGGTAAAAGAATCAAACTATCGTTTGGAAATCTTGTATTAATCTATTTCATTACTACACTAGTGGGTGGGTTGCTATCAGTTGCGCATTTTAATTATTTTCAATTAGCGGTTTCAATAAAGTACATTTTATTCTTTTATTTAGGCGGATATATTTATAAAAATAAACAAAAGATAACTTGGAAACAAGTGGTGATAATGCTATGTATGACTTTGGGGTTATATGTTTTGATTCTGTGTTTTACGAATACGGATGCAAAGGTTATCAAGTATGGGATTGAATTTATGGTGCCATTAGTGAGTGTTTTGGAAGTGTCCGTAATTTATTTCTTGTGTAGCCGTTTGGCAGCTAGATGTAAAGGGATAATGCAAAATCGGTTTTATTGTTTGCTGGAGGGGAATAGTTTCGGGATTTATTCATTTCATCAACAGATTATTTACTTTACGATAATATGGTTTAATGGGTTAGTGCATCCTATTATACAGGCAGTATTATCGTTTTTGATTGCGACTTGCATTTCTCTTGTAATGAGTGTGGTGCTGAAAAAGTGGCGAGTTACGAGAGTGATGTTTGGGCTGTAAAATAAAAGCGCTACTAAACAGATTTAGCTTTATAGAATTGATTTATCAATTGTTTTAAAGTAGTTTTTGTCTATCATTATTTTCAATTTGTAGCGATTATTATTGTATAATATAGTCTATGGATAAAAATAATAATTTTGATTATAAAACTATTCTCATCACCGGCGCAGCTGGGTTTATCGGTTGGTCGCTTGCGAAAAGAGTGTGTGAAGAAAATCCAAAATCAACAGTTATTGGATTTGATAGCGTAAATGATTATTATGACGTGAAGTTAAAAGAGTATCGTTTAAAAGATTTGGAACAATACAAGAATTTCACATTTATCAAAGGTAATTTGGCGGATAAAAAAGCCGTAGATTCGATTTTTGAAAAGTACCATCCAGACGTCGTAGTGAATCTTGCAGCGCAGGCTGGTGTGAGATATTCGATCGACCATCCGGATGCCTATATTGAAGCGAATCTAATTGGATTCTACAATATACTAGAAGCGTGTAGACATTACCCAGTAGAGCACTTGGTTTATGCTTCATCTTCATCAGTTTATGGTGGTAATAAAAAAGTTCCATTTGCGGTAGAAGACAAAGTTGATAATCCCGTGAGTCTATATGCTGCGACCAAGAAATCAAATGAGCTACTTGCACATGCGTACTCCAAACTATACAACATCCCATCTACTGGATTACGATTCTTTACTGTTTATGGTCCGGCCGGTCGGCCAGACATGGCCTACTTTGGCTTTACTAATAAGTTAATCAAAGGCGAAAAGATTCAAATTTTTAATTATGGGAATTGCAAGCGCGATTTTACTTATATTGACGATATTGTTGAAGGTGTGATGCGGGTAATGGAAAAAGCACCAGAAAAAAAGAATGGCGAGGATGGTCTGCCAATTGCGCCATATAAAGTTTATAATATTGGTAATTCTAATCCTGAGAATTTGTTGGATTTTGTGCAGATCTTGCAAGAAGAATTAATTCGTGCCAACGTTTTGCCGAAAGACTATGATTTTGAAGCACACAAAGAATTAGTACCAATGCAGGCGGGTGACGTGCCGATCACTTATGCTGACACTTCGGCGCTAGAAAAAGATTTTGGTTTCAAACCACACACTACGCTAAGAGAAGGTTTACGTAAATTTGCTGAATGGTATAAAGCTTACTACGGTTAAAACGGTTATAATTATTTGACGATTCTATATAGTATATATATAATATATAGAGTTAATATTGTAATATGGAGAATAAAATGAAAATTGCAGTAGCTGGTACTGGCTATGTCGGATTATCACTCGCAACACTTTTAGCGCAAAATAATGAAGTGATTGCACTAGATATTGTTCCAGAAAAAGTAAAAATGGTGAATAAATTCATCTCGCCAATTCGAGATGAATATATTGAAAAATATTTTGATGATGCCGTGAAAGGCGAGCGAAAATTAGATTTAAAAGCAACACTTGATTGGGAAGAGGCTTTTAAGGATGCAGATTATGTAGTTATCGCTACACCAACGGATTATGATGAAACGAAAGATTATTTTAATACGAGTTCTGTGGAAGATATTATTGAAAAAGTTATTTCGCTCGGTAATCCAAAAACCACAATGGTGATTAAATCTACAATTCCGGTAGGTTACGTTAGCTCGATTCGTCAAAAATATGACATAGACAATATTTTCTTTTCGCCAGAATTTTTGCGCGAAGGCAAGGCACTTTATGATAACCTGTATCCATCAAGAATTATTGTAGGTTCTTATTCAGAAGAAGCGCAAAAATTTGCGGAATTATTACGTGATGCAGCTCTGGCTGAGAATGTACAAGTTATTACGATGGATAGCAAGGAAGCCGAAGCGGTCAAACTGTTTGCTAATACATACTTAGCTCTTAGAGTGGCATATTTTAATGAACTAGATACTTATGCTAAAGTAAAGGGTATTAATCCGAAAAGTATCATTAATGGTATATCACTGGATCCGAGAATTGGTACACATTACAATAACCCGTCGTTTGGTTATGGTGGATATTGTTTGCCAAAAGACACGAAGCAACTTTTAGCTAACTACAAAGATGTGCCACAGGATTTGATTAGGGCGATTGTACAAGCGAATAATACACGTAAACAGTTTATTGCAGAAGAGATATTAAAAGAAGACCCGAAGCTAATTGGTATATATCGTTTGACAATGAAGTCTGAATCCGATAATTTTCGTTCTGCGGCAATCCATGATATTATAAAGATTTTGAAAGAGAAAAAGAAGGACATAGTAATCTATGAACCTACATTAAAAAGTGATGATTATAATGGCGTAAAAGTGGTGAATGATTTGAAGAAATTGAAAAAGGAATGTTCGGTTATTTTGGCCAACCGTATGACACCAGAGCTAGAAGACGTGCGTGAAAAAGTCTATACGCGAGATTTGTTTGCGAGAGATTAATTTGGAGCGTGAATGAATAAAGAAAACGGAAAGAAGAAAACTGGAAAGATTGTTTGGTTAGTTATTAAATCTGTTTTAGTATTTTTGCAACTGGTGGTTTCGGCACTTTTGGTGGTTTCGCTTGTAAATATGGGGATTATTGATAACTGGATTATCACAGTAATCGGCTTGGTTTTACTGGCGATATTGATATTAAATGTTGTGGTTTTACTAGTAAGGCAAAAGTCAAAGATGTGGGCTCAGGTAATTTGCATTATTCTTGGGATAATTTGTATTGCTGGCAGTATTTTTGCTTTAAATTACACGGACGCGTTTAACGGTTTTCTAGACAAAATTACTGGCAAAAAACCAGAACTTAAAACTTATAATGTGCTTGTAATTAATGATGAGATAAATGACATTCAAGAACTTGATAATAAAAGTTTTAGTCTTTTAAGTAACGATAAGGATGCGAAAAGGGCAGAAGAATATTTAAATGAGCTAATTAGTTTTAATGTGACTTATTATGATGATCTTGGGACTATGCTTGATGTACTTAAAAATGGTCTGACTGATGCGATTGTGTTGGAAAGTGGAAGGACGGATGTATTAATTGGAGAAGATAATGAAGAAAGCATTGCGGTTGATGGTCTAAAGATTATTTATACTTTTGAAATTGAGATAGAAAAAAAGGAAGCCGAGACTTCTAACAAGAATATTACATTAGAACCATTTACAATATATATTTCTGGTAGCGATTCGCGGACTGGCATTAAGGGCCTGGGGCTTTCGGATGTAAATATTGTGGTTGTGGTGAACCAAAAACAAGGTAAGATTTTGCTCGCTTCGATTCCGCGTGATACTTATGTGCAGTTACACGATACGGAAGGGTTAAAAGACAAGTTGACCCATGCGGGGATTTACGGAATTGATATGAGTAAGACAACGATTGAAGATTTTCTAGGAATTAAAATTGACTATACAGTAAAGGTGAGTTTTGACACAGTAATTAAGGTGGTTGACACACTAGGCGGAATTGATATTTATTCGGATACAAAAATGAATTTAAATAAAAACTGTCATTATATTGAAGGATGGCAACACGTAGATGGAACTTGCGCTCTTAGGTTTGCTAGGGAAAGAAAGTCGTATTATCTTGGCGACAAGCACCGTGGCTATAATCAACAAGAAGTGCTCACGGCGATTATTAATAAAATGACTAGTTCGAAAGAATATTTGTTGAAGGCTCCCGAGATACTAAATGTGGCATCGGAGACTTTTGAAACGTCGCTTAGTCGGGATGATATTATTGGTTTTATTAGAATGCAACTTGCTAATCCGATAAAATGGGAAATAGAGTCAGTTTCTGTTGACGGTGAAGGTACAAAAGAGCCAACTTATAGTATGGGGGCTAGCTTACCACTTTATGTAATGATAGCAGATGAAGATTCTGTGAATAGTGTAGTTAATAAAATTAATGAGTATTTGACGGTGTCGGAATGAGTGAAAGACTAATGAAAAATCATTTACAATATAATTGCTTATGTTATAATAGGGTGTAGGAGTTATTTATGGAAGAAATAAATATAAAAGATTTTTTTAGCTATTTAAAACGTTATATTGTTGCTTTTGTTGTAGTGATTATCATTGCCCTGGTTGGGGTTTTTGTTTATGACAAAATAGTGAAAAAACCAATGTATCAGGCTCAGACGACGGTAGTGATTGCGAAATCTGATAGTTATGACGGTACGGCTGCTTCGTTAAATGAGATTAATGCGAGCCAAAAATTGGCAACGACCTATAGTGAAATCGCTAAGAGTGAACTAGTTTTGAACCAAGTAATCGAAAACTTAGGTTTACATTTTTCGGCGAAAGAACTTGGCAAATATTTAACGATTAAGCCGGTTGATGACACTTCTATATTGAGTATTTCTGCTAGGAATTTGAATCCAAAGCTGGCGGCACAAATCGCTAATGAGATTGCGGTGGTGTTTGCAAAGCAGGTAACAGATATTTATAAAATTGAAAATGTGAAGCAATTATCGGTGGCGGTGGCGCCGGAAACTCCGTCAAATAATACATTGATGAGAGATTTGGTCTTGGCCGTGGTGATTGCGGTGATTTTGGTGGCTGGCTTTGCGTTCTTAAGGTATTATCTAGATGACACTTTGAAGGATTCTGATGATATTGAAAAAACGATTGGTCTGCCGGTAACTGGTTCGATTATGAGAAGTGATGTTAAGTCAAAGAGGCTGGGGAGTGAACTAATCGTAGAAAAATCACCTAAGGCGATTGTGAGCGAAAACATTAAAAGTTTGAGAACGAATTTGCAGTTTATTTCGATTGATAAAGATTTGGAGACTATTTTGGTAACTAGTGCGAATGCAGCAGAAGGTAAAAGTTTCGTGTCGGCGAACTTGGCGGTTTCGTTTGCGCAAGCTGATAAGAGAGTACTGCTAGTAGACTGCGATTTAAGAAAAGGACGTCTACATAAACTATTTGGAATCCCGAACACTGGAGGTTTGTCAAATCTATTAACTAGCGACTTAAGAAGACTGGGGGCATATGTCAGAGCAACTAAGGTTAAGAATCTTGATTTGATTACTTGCGGAACTTATCCACCGAATCCAAGTGAGCTACTAGCTTCACAAAAGAATAGACGTTTGATAAAGATTTTGAGTGATCATTACGATGTCGTGATATTTGATGGTGCTCCGATCAATGGTTTAGCTGATTCTGTCATTTTGGCAAGCTTGGTAGATGAGACTTTGATTGTGGCTAAGGAAGGTTCGACTACGAAGAGTGAAATGTTGGCAGCAAAAGATTCACTCTATAAAGTTGGTGCGAGAGTAGCTGGTATTGTGTTTAACATGGTTAATCGTAAATCTACGAAGTATTATAATAATTATTACTATTACGGTGATTCTAAATAAAGATGATTGATATACATTCACATATTTTGCCGGGTGTGGATGACGGAGCGAAGACCTTCACGGATAGTGTTGACATGATTCGTGATTTGATGTCAATGGGTGTAACGGATATCATTGCGACGCCACATTATATTTCTGAAACTCGTTTTATCTCGCCGAGAAGGAAAAACAGAATCCTAATTGAAGAATTAAAAAGATTTTTAGTTGACGAAAAAATACCGGTTAATCTGTATCTAGGTAATGAGATTTACATTGATGCTAATATTGATTATTTAATTAAACGCGGTGAAATCGCGACGATGGCTGGTAGTAAATACTTGCTAGTTGAATTACCGTTAAACGAAGTTTTTTCTAATTATCAAGATATTCTGATGGAGCTAATGAATGATGGGTACAAGGTAATTTTGGCACATCCGGAAAGATATTCGATTGTGCAGAATGATTATGATATTGTAGAAGAGCTAGATAAGATTGGCGTTTTATTTCAGTGTAATCTTTGGAGTATTTTGGGTAAATATGGTACTGGGGCGAAAAAGACCATTAAAAAGATGGCAAAAAACGGGATGATTTTTGCGCTCGGGAGTGACATTCACTATGCGGGGAATTCTGAGAAACAATATAAATTAGCCTACAAAAAACTTTTGAAATATTATGATAAGAATGAACTAAATAAAATTTTAGTTAATAATCCGCGTAAGATTATTGCTGGTTAAAAAGAGTTTACTTATCTTAACAATTATGATATAATGTTTAGGATATTAATTTAACAAAGGGAGACAAATGAGTCGTATCGGAAAACAACCCATCGAGATTCCGGCGGGAGTGACAATCACGGTCGGCGACAGCGAAATAACTGTTGCGGGCCCGAAGGGTTCACTCGTAGTTCCAGTACAACCTAGAACTAAGGTTTCTATTGATGGCAACATTTTGACCGTCACCCGCGCGGATGACGAGCCAAAGTCTCGTGCTTGGCACGGCTTGCAGCGTGCTTTAATCAATAACGCTGTAAAAGGTGTGACCAAAGGTTACGAGAAAAAACTAGAAATAAACGGTGTAGGTTTTCGTCTTTCTGGCGGTGGCCAAGAAATTGAAATGGCGCTTGGTTTTTCACATCCAGTGAAATATAGAGCACCAGAAGGGGTCCAGCTTGCTACAAATAAGATGGAGATCACTGTTTCGGGCATTGACAAGCAAAAAGTTGGTCAAGTTGCCGCTGAAATCCGTGCATTAAAGAAGCCTGAACCTTACAAGGGTAAAGGTATTAAGTATGTCGACGAAGTGATTCTTCGTAAGGCAGGAAAGGCGGGTAAGAAATAATGAAAAGTGAATATAGAGCCAAGAGAACTCGTGCCAAGATTCATGGCACAGCGGAAAGGCCAAGACTCGCCGTACATTTTAGCAATCAACATATTATTGCGCAAGTTATTGATGACGATAAGAAAGTCACGATTTGCTATGCTACTACTGTTGGCAGTAAAATGACTGGTACAATGACGGAAAAAGCTACTAAAATTGGTGCAGAAATAGCCAAAAAAGCGAAAACTGCAAAAATTTCGAAAGTAGTATTTGACCGTGGTTCTAAACTATATGCAGGACGCATGTCGGCACTTGCTGATGCGGCTCGCAAAGAAGGATTGGAGTTTTAATTATGGCTGAAGTTGAAAAGAAAGCCCCAAGAGTAATTAACAAGTCCGGCACCCTTAAAATGGAAGATAAGGTGGCTGCGACTAAGCAAACTCGTGATATATCTGGTAAGCGTATGGAACGCAGAAATCGTCGCGATCGTGTGCGTGCTGATGCGGGCAAAAAAGAATATGATTCGATTACTATTGCAGTAGACCGTGTGTCTAGAACGGTAGCTGGTGGACGCAGAATGCGTTTTAAAGCTTTGGTTGCAATTGGTAATCACAAGAACAAAGTTGGCATTGGCGTAGCCAAAGGCAACGATGTGACTACAGCTGTTTCTAAGGCTGAGCGCAAAGCTAAGAAAGCAATGATTACTTTTAATATGGACCGTGAGACAATTTGCCACGAAACTCGTACCAAGATTACTGGTGCTGATGTGTTGATGAAACCAGCAGCTCCCGGTACTGGTATTATTGCCGGTGGTACAGTTCGTTCGATCATGGGCCTTACTGGGGTAAAGAATTTGATTTCAAAATCGCTTGGTTCAACCAACAAAGTCAACATTGCATATGCAGTGATTGAAGGTTTGAAACAACAAACACCTAGAAATGAGTGGGTTGGTAATGAAGGAAAGACGGTGAAGTCAGAGAAGAAGGTCGAGACTAAGCCTGAGGTAAAGAAAGTTGAAGCTAAAGAAGTTGAAAAGAAGCCTGTAGTTGCTAAAAAGACTGTAGAAGAAAAGAAAACTACTGCAAAAGCTACTACGACTGCAAAAGCTACTGTAAAGAAGGCTCCAGCAGAAAAAAAGGCTGTAAAAAGCAAAGCTCCAGCGAAGAAGACCGCAAAAAAGGAGAATAAGTAATGAAATACAATGATTTGAATGTCACGAAAAACACTCGTCCTTCCAGAAAAGGGCGTGGAATTGCGGCCGGACAAGGTAAAACTGCTGGTCGTGGTACCAAAGGTCAGAAATCCCGTACTGGTCACAACAAGATGCCAACTGGATTTATGGGTGGTCAGCGTGCGATCATGCAGGCAGTGCCTAAGCTAAAAGGTTTTAAGTCAATTCATCCAAAGGCTGAAGTGGTTTATACTGATAGATTAAACGAGCTAAATGGTAAGGTTGATAATAACGTAATGGCGAAAGCTATGTTGATTTCTTCACCTTATGCGAAGGTGAAGGTGATTACTCGGGGAGAGCTAAAGTCCAAGATTGAGCTTGAGACGCAGTTCGCTTCGAAGTCGGCTATTGATGCTATTAAGAAGGCAGGCGGTTCATTTAAGCAAGTTGCTATCTTAAAGAAACCTGAAAAAAAGGCTTAAAATACTAAAATGGCCCCTACTGGGGTCATTTTTGTGCTATAATGGGGTGAATAAACTAAGTGGAGTAATCTGTATGGACCAAAAAGAACTGAAAACAAGTCCGAAACAACGGGTAATTATCTTAATAATCGCAATTATTATGCTGGGTTCGATAATTGCGAGTTATGCAGCAATTATCTTGAATGGTGGTAATTCTAATAATACTGATAGCCAGGTGGATCCTGCGAAGGTTGCAGAGTACGAAGAAGCCTACAATAAAAAGGTCGAAGAGTTTAGCGAAGCGACCAAGAGTGATTTTGATAAATTTATCGCCTATAAGGGTGAAATTAAGGCTTATAACGAGACTTCGGCAAATGAAAATGGGATAAAAACTCGAGATTTGAAACAGGGGTCAGGGAGGACTCTTTCTGAAGATGATAGCAATTATCTAGCTTATTATGTGGGTTGGTGTGCCGATGAGTCGATTTTTGACTCGTCTTTTGATAATAATGACAATCCAACGGCTTTTGCGAAGATTTTGGATGCATCTCTAGGGATGATTGAAGGGTGGAATATAGGGGTAGAAGGTATGAAATTAGGGGGAATCAGGGAAATAACCATCCCTGAAGAGCTAGCTTATAGCGATTCAATGGAAATCTGTGGCGGGCTAAATAAACCCCTGAAATTCATCGTGATGCCAGTGGCGAACGAAGACCCCTTAAAGACCCTTGCAAGTGAGCTAGATGAAGCTTATATGAGACTACAATATGCCCATTATGGTATAGATTATAACGAGATGCAGGGTGAAGAAGCCGAAGAGTAGTTGACAGAATATTGACAAAAAAGCACAAGTGTGATATAATTAGGTTAAGATGTGTCTCTGGGGGGAAAGCGGAGTACATCTGGCAGATTAATTACATAACACCGATAAGGGGGGTATAGTATGAATTCACTGAATTGCTGGTATGTTATAGTACCGGCCATGTTTGTGCTGTGTGCTATTGTCGGCTGGAAGAGATATGATGTGAAATGTCATTCTCTCCAGATTTTGATGACGTATACGGATGAAATCCGTGACGCTATCGCCATTGCCATGAGCATTATCGCCGGGCTCTTGGTAATGATGGAGTCGTACTGGGGGATTGTCCAGTTTTCGGATAATCACTTAGCAGTAAACGACTCTCCAATTTGGAGCCTGATAGCTCCCGTTGGTTGCGGCTTTGTCGTTGCCATCGTGCTAACGCTGTTGTTTATCTTAGTGATAAACATAGCAAGCAGACTGAAGCATAAATGGCTCACTGCTGGGATTGAAGAGATCAAGGCAGAAAGACGGAGAAAACTTCGCCAGAGTCAGCAAAAACGGCGAAAATAAGATTTTCCCCTGACCTTATGGTCGGGGGATTTTTCATGCTTTGATTATGCTATAATGATTTTAGGAGAAAATGATAAAAAATGAAAACTTTTTTCTTTTATGATTTGGAGACGTCGGGGCTAAAACCGAGAGAAGATAGAATAATGCAGTTTGCCGGGCAGAGAACCGATATGGATTTGCAGCCAATAGGGGAACCGGTGAATGTGTTGGTGAAAATGACGAATGACGCTTTGCCGAGTCCGAGCGCGATTAACGTGACTGGCATTACGCCGCAACAGACGCTGATGGATGGGATAAGCGAAGCGGAGTTTTGTAAGTTTATTACAGAAGAGATTTTTACATCTGAGACGATTGCGGTGGGGTATAATACGGTGCGATTTGACGATGAATTTATGCGGGCGTGTCTGTGGCGAAATTTTTATGATCCTTATGAATGGGAATGGAAAGATGAACGGAGCCGCTGGGATATCCTGGACGTGGTGAGACTAACACGAGCTCTCCGGCCGGAAGGAATAGAATGGCCGTTTCGGGAAGACGGAGCGCCGACGAATCGTTTGGAGCTAATTACTAAGCTCAACGGAGTTTCGCATGAGCATGCGCACGATGCGCTTTCGGATGTGTTTGCGACGATTGCGGTGGCGAAACTAATCAAAGATAAGCAACCGGAGCTATTTAAATACTTGTTTGAGATGCGGGGTAAAAATGATGTAAAAAAGCTGGTAAATCTAGATAACAAGCAGCCGTTTGTATATGCGTCGGGACGATATGCGAATGAGTTTAATAAGACTACGGTGGTGCTCCCGATTGCACCGGGGCGAAATGGCAATGTGCTGGTATATAATTTGCGTTATAACCTGGAAGAGAATCCCGAAGTCCATTATCCGATAGTAAAGGAACTTTGCTACAATAAATGTCCGGCGGTGGCGCCTTTATCGGTGCTTGGCAAAATGGATGGCTGGAAAAAGATTGGTTTGACGGAAGAAACGGTGGAGAAGAATATGAAGATTTTGCTGGCGCATCCAGAATTTGCGGAGCAAATGCGAAGCGAATATGAAAATCGCCCGGAATATCCACCGGCTAGCGAACCGGAAGGGGCGATTTATGATGGGTTTTTAAATGATATGGACAGACGGAAAGTTTTGGAAGTGAGAAAAGCCGGAGCAAATCAACTGAGTGACTTGCATCCTGAATTTGATGATGAAAGATTACCGGAGCTGCTACTTCATTATAAGGGGCGCAATTATCCAAATGCTCTGTCGGAATCGGAAACGGAAAAATATGAAGAATACCGCAAAAATAGGCTCGAAAAGCAAGTGCCGAAGTTTATGGCTGAGATTGAGACGGTAAAAGATGATTTTGTGAAACAAGAACTATTGTTGTATTTACAATCGCTAGTGTAATTAATATTTGACGGATTTGATGGCTTTTTTCAGGGCGTTGATGGATTTTTGGAGCTCGACACCTTCTTTTTCGGAGAGTTTGAGATCGAGACGGCGGACGATACCTTCGCGACCGACGACGGATGGGAAACCAAAACAGGTGTCAGAGAAATAATCGTAGGAAGACACTGGGAGCACGCGCATTTCGTCATTTAGGATGCAGTTCAAAATTTGGACTACACAGGTTGCGATGCCATAATGAGTGGCGCCTTTTTTGTCGATAATGTCATAGGCCTCATTACGTACAAATTCGGAAATGTCTTTGCGGACTTTGGCTGGTAAGAGATCGCTGATTTTTTGACCGCCCATGTCGGCAAGTGACCAGAGTGTTAGCTCGGTGTCACCATGTTCGCCGATTTGGTGAGCGTGAATGGACTTAGGATTAACATTTAGATAGTCAGCAATGCGAGTTTGAAGTCTGGCAGAATCAAGGACGGTGCCAGAACCAATGACGCGTTCGGCGGGGAGTTTGGAAAACTTCATAGTGTAATAAGTGAGTACGTCCATTGGATTGGTGACAATAAGAAAGATGCCATCAAAACCAGATGCCATGATTTGCTCAATCATGCCCTTTAGAATGTTGACGTTTTTGGCTAGTAGTTCCATGCGGGTTTCGCCTGGTTTTTGGGCGGCGCCGGCAGTGATGACTACGATATCGCAGTCTTTAGCATCTTTATAAGTGCCATTTTTGATTTTGACAAAGCTCGGTGCGACAGCAAGAGCGTCTCGAAGATCCATGGCTTCGCCTTCGGCGTCTTTGGCAATAATATCGGTTAATACAATTTCGTTGACGGCAGTGCGTTGGTTGATGAGTGCAAAAGCGATAGACGCTCCGACATTACCAGTACCAACGATCATAATCTTATTATTATCCATGATTAAATTATAGCATAATTGTTATAAAAGCATAAGCATTTTTATATTTTTATATTCTTTTCAAAATGATATATAATAAAAGTATGAGAAGATTACTAATGTTTGTTTTGTTGTTATTTACGTTTTTTGTGTCAAATTCGGTTTATGCAACAAATGTAAACAATTTTTATTTTAGTGATTTTACGGGCGACTATTATTTGTCGCATGATGAAGATGGAGTTTCGCGCCTTAGGGTGGTAGAGAGCGTAACGGCGGTTTTTCCGGATTATAATCAAAATAAAGGGATTTGTCGGCAAATTCCATTTACTAATCAAGGTGGAGCGAACAATGTTTTGTCGAGCTTAACTCGAGCCGATATTACTCTGACGCGAAATGGCGAGCCTGAACCGATTTATAGTATTGATAGATATGGAGATTATTATAGTGTTTGTACGGGTGATGATGATTATGTACTCGGTGAGCAGACTTATGTGTTTGAATACAGTTTTGTTAAAGTGGTGACTGAGTTTAATATAGACGGAAAAGAATTTCAGGAGCTTTATTGGGATGCAAATGGCAACGGGGCTACGCAGCGTTTTGACTCGGTGACGGCGAGACTGCATTTTGACAATATCGATGACTGGTCGGGAAAAAGCTGGTGTTATGTGGGGGAATATGGTCAGGATGGGAGTGAGCGTTGTGAAATTGCGCCAATAGATGATGGTGTGCAGTTTGTGAGTAAAAATCTATCAAGTTATGAAACATTAACGTTTGATGCAGAGTTAAAGGCTGGAAGTTTTGTGATACCTGGTCCAGTCAAGGATTATACGTTAGTTGTAATCGCTGTTGTGGTTAGTTTGTTGTGTTTACTATATGTAGCTGTGAAATACCGTAATTATTTGAAAGTATCGGATAAAAGGAAATATTATAAAGGTTACTTCGTAAAGCCAGAATACCAGCCTAGCAAGGAGTATAGTTTGGCGGAATTGACGGAAGATTATATTGGAGATAAAAAGGATTATAAAGTGCCAATGCTACTTAAAATGATTATTGATAAAAATATTGAACTAGTCAAAAAAGGAAAGAGAAAATGGGATATTCTGGTAAAGAAAATTGATAGTCTAGATACAGAATACACTAATCTACTAGCAATTTTAAATAATGGTAAGAAACCAGAAGAAGATGACAGTATAAAACTAGAAAGACATTATGCGACAAGTAAATTAGTCGCTTTGCAGCATTCGATTGATAAAAAGATTAAGAGTGATTTGAAAAAAGACGGATTATATGAAAAAGATTACAAAGAGAACGTTGGGGTGACGAGTGTAATAACAACAATCGTAATAATGGTAATAGCATTTCAATTCTTTAATATAATTGGCTTGAGCGAGTTAGGTGCAAATGAAGCGGGCGTAGTAAAAGTATTTAAAGATCATTTTGTGTTATATTTGGTGATTTTGTTTGCGGCAACGATGATTATTAGGACATTTCTGGTAGTTAATACTATGAAATACAAGATGCGAACCATGAAGGGACTAGAAGTGTCTAGATTTATGGATGGGCTGAAGATGTACATTAGTATGGCGGAAGCGGATAGAATTAAGCTATTGCAAAGTGTAGATGGTGCAGATGTGTCGCCGGAAGGGATTGTAAAACTGTACGAAAAACTACTTCCATACGCAGCGATTTTTGGTTTGGAAAAGAGCTGGATGAATGAAATGAAAGAATACTGTGAGTTAACTGAAGTTGAAAACACAACGAGTACCGTACTATCTAGTATTGCTGTAAATGATTTGTATAGAGTTGTGAGTACGGCTTCGACCTATGCGTCTAATTCTACCACCATGTCTTCCTCGGGCGGTTCATCGTCTTCGAGTTTTTCGGGTGGCGGTGGATTCTCTGGCGGTGGGGGTGGATTTTCTGGTGGTGGTGGCGGAGGTGGCGGTTTTTCTGGGCGCTAATTATTGTTTAAATATTTGCAAATATGATATAATGTGCTTATAGTTATAAGTAATTAAATAATTAATAAGGAAAAAGAAAATGGATCCAATGAACAATCCGACGCCAACTCCAAATCCGGTACCAAATCCGGTACCAAACCCGGAGCCAGGTCCGATTGCCGGTGTGGGTGCGAATCCTGTTCAACCGGCTAATAACGCTGCGCCAGTTAGTCCAGCTATGCCAGCTGCGCCAGCTCAACCAGTAGATTTAAATGCGCCAACTATTAATCCACCAGCGCCAACTCAACCTGTCAATCCTGTGGTTAATCCCGTGAGTCCGGCGCCGGCAAACCCAGCTTTTAAACCAGCTGGAGTAGGTATGGCAGCCACCGATCCGATTATGATGCCAGAACAGCCAAAGGCACCGGATCCAATTGAAGAAGAATTGAAAGCTCCGATGAAAGCTGCAGCTCCAGTTCCTGGCTCGATTGGTTCTGCGGTTTCTGGGCCGGCCGAAATGCCAGCTGCCCAACCTGCTGGGAATGAGCAAGTAGTGAACACATTTGCACAATCCCAAACTCCTAATGTATCTTTTACTGATCCTGCTATGCAACCTGATGTGAACGCTAACCCAGCTGTTGCGGCTCAGCCGGTGAAAAAGAAATCTAGCAAGTCTACTTTGATTGCCTTGATTGTAGTAGCTTTGATTATTATTCTTGCACTCGTTGGTGTATTTGTGTTTCAGTTTTTAGAACCGGGTACCAATAATTCTGGCTCAGGTGGCTCAGGCTCTAACTCTAACTCTAATTCTAGTAGTAATTCTTCAAATTCATCAACTATAAATCCTAACTCTAATTCTACGCAAGAAGATTATGGCGGTGGGGTAACAGATAATACGGCTAATAGCACGGAAAGTGGTACAACTACGAAGGCGAATTATACTGTTTCTTGTAGTGCTAGAACTACAGCTGATTCGGGTGAGACGACGACTAAAATCTATGTTGCTTTAGTTGAAAACAGCAAATTTTATAGTTTTACTTTTTCGGAGATTGTAGATAATCCTACGACCAATGAAACTACAAAGTCGGATCCAACTACGATTGAATATGAAGAATTCTTGAGTAAATATTATCCAACGACATATAAGGATGATTTTGACACAAATAAAACTTTGTCGATTATTCCAAGCGTGTTTAGCACTCGACTCCAAGAAGGTTTAAATAGTGGTAGTACGATAAAGTTTACTTGTGAAGCGGATTAGGTTAAAAAGATATGTAAACAAGTTGCCGTTTGGCAACTTGTTTTGTTTGGTAAAATATTGTAAAATATTTTTATGGAAAAGATTTATATTACGACGGCTATACCTTATGTAAATGGAAATCCGCACATTGGGCATGCGATGGATTATTGTTTGGCGGATTGTTATGCGAGATATCAAAGAGCAAAGGGAAATGAAGTTAGGTTTCAGGTAGGTACAGACGAACATGGTAATAAAATCGCACAAAAAGCAAAAGAATTAAACATACCAGTTGAAGAATATGTATAGAATAATTCGGAATAGTTTAAAGATTTTATAAGTAAATTAAATGTTTCTTATACTGATTTTGTAAGAACGACGGATGATGAGCACGAAAAAAGAGCGCAAGAAATTTGGCTACGTCTAAAAGACCATATTTATAAAGATAAATATGAAGGCTGGTATTGTACTGGTTGTGAGAGATATATCACGCAAAAAGAATATGACGAAAACGATGGTGTTTGTCCGGATCATCAGAAACCGTATGAAAAGCTAGAAGAAGAGAATTATTATTTTAGAATTAGTGATTTTAAGAAAAGAATCAGCGAAGCAATAGAATCCGATGAGATGAAAATATTGCCGGATTTTAGAAAAAAAGAAATACTTAAATTATTAGACGAATCGCCAGATGTTTCGATTTCGCGACCGGTTTCACAACTAAGTTGGGGTGTTCCGGTGCCAGACGATGATTCGCAAGTGATGTATGTTTGGCTCGATGCGCTTTCAAATTATATTACGATTTTGGGATTTCCGGAAGCGTTGGATTTTGCTGAGTGGTGGCCAGCAAATGCACAATTTGTTGGTAAAGATATTTTAAGATTTCACGCGGTGATTTGGCCGGCGATGCTGCTTGGTTTAGAGCTTCCTTTGCCTAGTACGTTGGTCTCACACGGTATGGTGCTTTGTGATGGACAGAAGATGTCTAAATCTATTGGAAATGTTGTGGATCCGATTGAAGTGCTTGATAAATATGGTTTGGACGCTTTTAGATATTATTTCTTAAGACACATTGATACTTTTGCTGATTCGGATTTTACTTGGGATAAATATAATGATGCGTATAATAATGAGCTAGCGAATGATTTAGGTAACTTAGTGCAGAGACTAGCAACGCTAGCGGAAAAGAATCATATCATACTGGATGATAGAGATAGGGCTGGATTATCAGCAGAGTACTGTGAGTTGATGGATAATTTTGAGTTTTCTAAGGCCTTTGACTATGTATGGGAAAAGATTCAAGGTTTAAATAAACGAATTGATGATGAAAAGCCTTGGAGTTTAGCCAAAAATGGTGAAACGGAAGAATTAGAAGAATGCCTGAAAGGTCTAATTAATAGTTTAGTTGATTTAGTTTATGAACTAATGCCGTTTTTGCCTAATGCGTCGGAAAAGATAATTGATATATTTGAAGGCGAAATACATCCGCCTAAAACTCCGCTGTTTCCAAAAGAAAGATAAAAAATAACCCCTTTAAACGGGGGTTATTTTTATTGAATTTTATTCTTCACCAGACAATTTTGAAGTGAAGTCTGATAGGTAGAAACCGATGACGCCACCAATCATTGGGAAGATGGCATAAATCGATAGAGCTTGGCAGATACCGCCTAAGATTTCACCGAAGTTTTCGCCAGATGTTGGGAAGATTTGAAGCATCATAGCGATTGCTGGGTTGAAGATGAAGTTGTTGTTTAGGCTTAGGAAAGCTGCAGAAACAACGTAACCTAAGACGATAGCTAGAGCCATACCACCAGCAATGACCGCTGCGAAGGTAAATACACTGCGCTTGTATTTGAGAGCACGTGAAAAGAAGAATGCAATAATGATTGCACCGAGAAGTTCAACCATTGTCGCGATCCACATGCCATTTTCGGCGATTGCAGACATCGTTGGGATATCATAGGCAGTTTCGCCACCAGTTAGATGGAAGGCGTTGAAGATGAGCCATCCAAGCCAGGCACCGATAACTTCGGCGATGATGTACATGATGCCACGTATGACTGATATGCGTCGGCTAGCCATCATACCTACGGTAATGGCTGGGTTTAAACAGGCACCAGAAAATGCATAGATAGCAATGAGCACAGCGATGAGCGCAAAGCTGTAAGTTGCCGTGCTGGCGATGCCCATTAACGATAGTGAGAAGAATAGTAATGCAAGAAGCATGGTACCAATGACTTCTCCTAGCAGGGCGCCGTAGAATTTGTGGCACTTAAATACCGTTAGGATACTTTCTTTTTCTTCGTATTTGCGAGCAAAGAATCCTGAGAAGCATGATTTCTTTTTGGTGGAAGAAACAACTTCGCGCTTGGCTGATTGCTCGGATTTGGTTTTAGGAGCCTCGAGTGCTGACTTACTGACAGACTTTGCGGCAGTTTTTGGTTTGGTCGATTTGGCCTTGGTAGACTTGTTCGATGATTTCGACTTTTTGGTCGCCATTATTCCTCCTTAAATAATATTTGTTTAATTATACCACATTATTATGATATAATGAAGAAGTTATTAATTTATTTAGGAAAAAATATGGGTGTAATTGTAAATAAACAAACTGACCAAAATGATGAATTGTCAAAAAGGATTAATGCCGATCTTAAAGAACGCGCTGTAAAGACCGCCAAAGAAAATGATGTGGATTTGTCTGAAGATGCGGAATATTTAAAAGATTTGAAAAAGACAAGTTCATTTGGTTGGATTTGGGCGGTGTTAATCATACTTGCGATAATATCTTTGATATCAATTATTCTGATTTAGAATTATGATATAATATATATTATCTATGTTGGAAATTGATAATCTAAAACAAGAATTAAAAAGAATCAATAACGAGGCGGCTAAAATTCGTGAGCTCCCGGTGGAGAAACGGGCGGATTTTGGTAAAAAGGTTAATGCTAGGCGTCAGGAAATATTGGAAAAAATATCTGAAGTTGAGCGAGCGATGCTAGATACTGCGGTTGAGCCGATTGATATTACGGCTTGGTCTGGCGTTAACGAGCCGATGCCGGAGTTTTATCCAACCGAGATGGGGTCTTTACATCCTTTGATGGCTGAGTTTGATCGTGTGGTTGAAATTTATCAAATGATGGGGTTTGATGTAGTTGAAGCAAGGCAGTTAGACGATGAGTATCATATGTTTGATTCTTTGAACTTTGCTAAAGAACATCCAGCGAGAGACGGTTATGATACTTTTCGAACTGAAGAAGGCTTTATTCCGCCAGCACATACTTCTACAATGCAACACCGAGTATTAAAAGAGTACCGCAAAAATTTGGAAGCTGGGCGAGAGATTGCTGTTGTGGTACCTGGTAGAGTGTTTCGTAATGAAGATGTGGACGCAACACATGAGCATACTTTTTATCAGTGTGAAGGCGTATATGTGTCAGAAGATTGTTCGATGAGCAATATGCTCGGGATTCTAAGAGAATTCTTTGAGAAATACTATGAGCAAAAATTAAACATTAGAACGCAGCCAGGGTATTTCCCATTTACGGAACCTTCGCTTGAATTTATGATTGAGAAGCCAAAGTCTCTTGGTGGTAAAAAAGGCGATTACTTGGAAATGCTGGGCTGTGGGATGATTCATCCAAACGTACTTAAAATGGCCGGAATTGATCCAGAGAAGTATCATGGTTTTGCGTGGGGCGGTGGTATTGATAGGCTGGTAATGCTTAGGTATGGTCTAGATGACGTGAGATATTTTGAAAGTGGTAATTTAAAGTTTCTAAGGGAGTTTTAAATGAAAATATCATTAAATTGGTTAAAAAAATATGTTAAGATTCCGAATAATGTTTCTGATGATGAGCTAATTAGATTGATTGGGGCAAGGCTAGTTGAAGTTGAAGGCGTGATTAATGAAACTCATAAGTATGATTCGATTTATGTTGTACGAGTAGAGTCTTGTGAGAAGATTCCAAATACACATTTGACGGTTTGTCAAATTAACGCTGGTGGTCCTGAGTTAGTACAAGTGGTGTGTGGTGCGCCAAATGTGCACGAAGGGATGATGGCGGTTTGGATTGCGCCGGGAGCGATAGTGCCGGCTTCGGCAAAAGAAGATGCGCCATTTACCATTGGTAAGCGTAAAATGCAAGGTTTTGAATCTTGTGGTATGTTGGCGGGAGCGGATGAATTAGATTTTGGTGATGATCATAGTGGAATTGTGGAGATTGAGCCAGAACTTGCAAAGCCAGGTGATTTACTGGCGGATATTTTTGAATTAAATGATTTAGTGCTGGAGATTGAGAATAAATCATTAACGCATCGGCCTGATTGTTTTGGCATCGTTGGATTTGCAAGAGAAGTTGCGGGTATATTGGGTGAAAAGTTTATTGAGCCAGATTTTAAACCAGTTGGTTTTGAATTATCAATTAATGAACCGGTTTCGGTTTCTATCGAAGATTCAAACATTTGTAGTAGATATAGTGCTTTGCTTCTTGAGAAACATGGTGAACTTCAAAAGAAATATTTGTCTTGGCAAGATACAGTACTATCTAAATCTGGCATGAAACCAATTAGTCCGATTGTGGATGCGACTAATTATTTGATGCTTTTAACTGGGCAACCGCTACATGCATTTGATTATGATAAGTTTTTGGAAGCTGGAAAAAGTGACAAGGCCCGTATTGTTGTGCGTTTAGCTAAGGATGGTGAAAAAATTACATTGCTCGACGACACGGAAGTTCAATTAAATGAGAGTGATATTGTGATTTGTTCTAATGACACTCCGGTTGCACTAGCTGGGGCGATGGGGGGCAAGTCAACCATGATTGATGAGAACACCCGAAATATTATTATCGAGAGTGCGACATTTAGTTTGTATAATTTGCGTAAAACGCAGATGGCACATGGGATTTTTTCAGAAGCTATTACGAGGTTTACGAAGGGCCAGCCAGCCTATCAAACAATGACAGTGGCGAATTTATGTGCCAGGATGCTTACTAATGGATTTAGAGTTTTTGGCAAGGCGGATGAATATCCGAAACCAAGTAAAGAAATTGTTGTAAAAATTACAACACAAGAGATTAATGCTTTGCTGGGGACGAAATATGATAGGGATTTGATCATCAAAACGTTAAGTAACGTTGGTTTTGTAGTAAAGAAATTTAGGGAAGAGTTAAGTATTGTGGTGCCGGAATGGCGAACTGATATTCATATTAAGGAAGATGTTATTGAAGAAGTTGGACGTTTGCTTGGATATGATAATATTGATTTGACTTTGCCATTACATTCAACGTCGACTCCAAATAATTGGCTTGAGACTAAGAAAATTGCAAGGAATCTTTTGCTTAGACTTGGAGCGAATGAACTTCTTACTTATAGTTTTGTGAGTAGTAAATTACTCGAAAAAGCCGGACAAGATTTAAATAATTCGTATCGCATTGTAAATTCGATTTCACCGGAACTTCAGTTTATTCGTCAGTCGCTAGTACCAAGTTTACTGGACAAAGCTTACAAGAATGAAAAATTGCCGGTTGAAAAGTTTGCAATCTATGAGATTAATAAGATTTATCGAAAAGAGTTTAAACTCGATAAAGATGGTGTTCCGTTTGAAAAACTATCATTTGGTCTGGTGATTGCGGAACGTAAAGGTACAGGTACTGCTTACTATATGGCGAAGAAATATTTGGCGAAGGTTTTGGAAGAGTTTGGGCTTAAAGGCGAGTTTATTTCGCTAATTCATGACACAGCGGAAGCGCGGCCATTTGAGCCGAAACGTTCGGCGGAAGTATTTGTGAATGGTGAATACTTAGGTGTGGTGGGCGAATTTAAGAATTCGGTAAGGAATGCGTTTAAACTGGCACCGTATCTAGCTGGCTTTGAAATTGATTTTGATGTGATTATGAAATACGCTTCAAGGAAAAAGACAATATCATTAGCTGAATATAACGATGAAGATTTAACTGTAACAACAACGGAATCGTATGATGATGCTTTGAAGAAAGTGCGAAAGGACTATCCAGATAGTATCATTACTCCGGGCACGATTTATCAGGCTGAAGGCCAAAAAGATAGAAATATTACTTTCCATATCAGGTCAAAAATTGATTAAAACTTGCAAAAGTCAAACCGTTTGTGTTAATATTAGGTTATGATATTACTTGATTCGGTAACAAAGAAATACCCGGGTGATGATAAGCCTGCTCTTGATTCCGTGTCTTTACATATTGAACCGAATGAGTTCGTGTTTTTGGTTGGTAAATCTGGTGCTGGCAAGTCGACTTTAATGAAAATGATTACCAAGGAAGAAAATCCGGATTCTGGTAAGATTATTATTGGTGGAATTGATCTTGATTATGTAAAGAAACGCCATATACCTGGATACCGTAGGCGACTTGGTGTAGTATTTCAGGATTTTAAGTTGTTGCCAAGGCGTACGGTATATGAGAATGTAGCTTTTGCACTTGAAATCGCTGGTATGAGCGGGAAAGAAATTCGTCGGACTGTACCGAAAGTGTTGGAACTAGTTGATTTATTAGACCAAGCAAAAAAATTTCCGCATCAATTGTCTGGTGGGCAGCAACAAAGAGTTTCGATTGCACGTTCTGTAGCAAGACAGCCAAAGATTTTGATTGCCGATGAGCCGACGGCTAATTTGGATAAATTGACGACACAGGAAATTATTCAACTGCTCAAGAAGATTAATGATTTTGGCACGACGATTTTAGTTACGACTCATAATGAAAACATTGTAAATAATTTGCAAAAACGTGTGGTCACGATGAGAGATGGTAAGATAATAAGCGATCAAAAGAATAATGGTATTTATAAGCTAGATGGAACTCCGACGCCGGCTCGGGTTGTGCAGATGCCGGGGCATGCTTTAAAACGTCAGTCTGCGGTGGCTGGGCAAGCTCCTAGTCAGACTAGGCCGCAAAGGAGAAAGGTGATTTAATATGGCGGAGACGGAAGAAAAGAAAGTTGGAAAAGAAAAGAAGCTAAAAAGAGTTACCAAGAAGAGCTTAAGGACGATGCAGCGTACAAAACAGCATCATCCGATTCGCAATCAGTCAAGAATTGTGAAATACGGTGCGAAAGGTTTTGGGCGTAATATTTGGCTGTCTACTGCTGCGACCGTGGTGATGGCAATTACTTTGATTATTCTGTTTGTGACGGTGGTAGCGAGCGTGATTTTAACTAGCACGGCAGAAATGATGAAAGACAAAATCGATATTACGATTTATTTGAAGCCGGGATTAAGTGAGCAGGTTCTTTCGGAGCTCGACACTAAGATTAAAAGTGATTCTAATGTGAAATCGGTTGAAATATCGAATTCCGAAGAAGAATATGCGAAGTTTTTGGCAGAGAATGAAGGTAGTGACGAAATAATAAACATTCTTGATGACGAGATGAAGGCTTTGATGATTGCAAAGATGCAGGGGACGATGCGGGTTAAAGTTTATGATGTTGATGATTTGTCGAGTATTAAGAAAATTGTTGAAGAAGATGAAGATTTTAAGTTTTATGTTGATAAAGAAAAGGCGCCGACTTACGATGTGAATCAGGCGGAAATCGCAACGATTACTTCTTGGGCAAGGATTGCTAGAACTGGTGGTATTATACTGGCTGCGGTGTTCCTTGTGATATCAATTTTGATAATTTTTTCGACAATTAGGATGGCGATTTTCTCGCGACGCGAAGAAATATATATGATGAAGCTGGTAGGAGCGGAAAAAAGCTTTATTCGTGGGCCGTTTTTGGTTGAAGCAGAGATTTGCGGGCTAATCGCTGGTCTTATCGCTGCAACAGTTTCTTATTTCGGATTTGAATTTATGGCGCCAAGACTAGCGAGTTATGGAATCGATGTAACGGCAATCACTAATATTTTGGAATCAAACAAATTAATACTGGTTTATTTGGTGTTTATTGGTCTTGGAATCATCATTGGCAGATTGTCGGCTAGACTAGCTGTCTCGAAGTATTTGAATAAATCCTAAAATATGCTACAATGTAGTTATGGTAATACTTAGAAAGAAGAAATTTCTAATTATAGTATTAGTTCTTGGTGTATTTTTGAATATTTTTTCTAGTTTTAGCCATGTGGGGGCTATTTCTAAGGCTTGCCAAAACTCGGCGGCTTGTCGTGAAGCGGTAGAAAAAGAAAAGCAAGCGACGGAGAATGCGGCGCGGGCAGCGAGCTCAGCGAATGCATATCAAGCTCGAGTTAATGAATTAACTGCGGAAATTGCTGGTAAAGAAGCTGAGATTGTCCAGACCGAAGTTGAGATTAAGGAATTAAAGAAGCAAATTGCGATAAAAGAAGCGAAGCTACTTGAAGAACAAGAGGCTTTGGCGGAACTTTTAATTAATATGCATTTCGAATCGGATTCGGAACCGATTAGGATTTTGGCTGGGGCAAATTCGATTTCTGATCTTGCAGAAAAGACAGCTAGAAGCGAAGTAGTAAAGGAACAAATTAGTATTTCGGCAACTGCGGTGAAACAGGCAAAGGAAAAACTTGAAGCAGATAAAGCGGAAGTTGAGACTTTGTTAGAGCAACAAAAAACGGCACGGGAAAGTTTACTTGCGAAAAGAAGTGAACAGCAAAGTCTAGTGGCTAAGTACGAGAATGATGCCGAGGCTTACGCCGAAGAAGCAAAGGCTGCCCAGATTGCGCAACGTGAAGCAGAAAAAGCAGAACAGGAAGCTCACCCAGAGCTTTATCGTGGTTCGGCTTATTCGGGTGCGAATACTTATCCTTGGCAGGCTGATTGCCCTGGTAGGCAAGATGCGTATTTGACTTACTGGGAAGATGCTTATGGTTGGCATAAGATTGGTGGATATGTTTGTGAGTGTGTGAGCTACGCTGGTTGGAAGGCTTATGAATATGCGGGTGTTGCGATTGGTTGGGGTAATGCTTATTCATGGGATGATGGCGCAAGGGCAGCTGGTTATGTTGTGAATAAGACTCCAGCACCTAATACGATTGGACAAGTTGATGGATATCCTTATGGTCATGTATTCTGGGTAGAGAGCGTGAACGGTGATGGCTCGATTAATGTGACAGAATATAATAACGCCTATGCTACTTACCTTTATTCTGGTAGCATGCATTATGGTGATTTTGGTGCTAGAACAATTTCGGCGAATGAAGTTTGGCAATACAATTATATCCATTTTTAATCTACTAACTGTGTTATAATAATAAACATGAGTGAAAAAGTGGATTGGAATGAAAAAAAGACTAGCCTTGGCAATGCCATAATTATTTCGGCAGTAATGCTGGTAATTGGTATTGTGGTAGGTATTAATTGGGATGGCATTTTTGGTGGTTTTGCACCCTATCTTGGTTTTTCGAAATCAAATAATTCTGGTGTAAATTGGTCGTCGCTTAATGAAGTGTACGAAAAACTGGCTAGTACTTATAATGGTGAGATTTCGCAGAGCAAAGTGATTGAAGGAGCTAAGAAAGGTTTGGTCGAAGCACTAGGTGATACATATACTGTGTATATGGGCGCAGAAGAAGCGGAAGATTTTTATAATGATTTGCATGGTAATGTAGGGAGTGGTATTGGTGTAGAAATGGGTCTAAGAGATGGATATGTGAGAGTCCTTAGAACTTTGCCTGACAATCCGGCGCGTAAAGCTGGAATACTGGCGGGTGATATTATTTATAAGGTTGATGGTGAAGAAGTTTATAGTTTGTCTACGGATGAGATATCAAAGAGAGTGCGGGGTGAAACTGGCACGGAAGTGACTATTACGGTAGTGAGAGACGGGAAAGAAAAATCATTTACCATGACGAGAGAAGCGATTAATAATGTCTCGGCTTATGTTGATTATGATGGTTCTACGGCGATTGTTACGGTGACGAGATTTGATGATGATACTGGCACGATGGTGCAAGGGTTTGCGAAGGAATTTTCTGATAAAGGCATCAAGAAAGTGATACTAGATTTGCGTGGGAATGGTGGTGGTTATGTGTCGGCGGCTCAAGATTTGCTTAGTTTATGGCTAGATGGGCAGACGGTCCTACAAACCAAATCAAAGCATTTTGGTGATTCTGATTCGAGTTCTCGCACGGGGAGAGCGGTGCTAAAGGATATGAAGACAGTTGTGCTCGTAAATGGTTCGACGGCATCGGCTTCGGAAATTGTGGCTGGGGCGTTGCAAGATTATGGCAAGGCGAAAATTGTAGGTGAAACTACGTATGGGAAGGGTGTGGTACAGCAATTATTTGATTTGTCACAAGGTTCGGTACTTAAAGTGACTACTGCTGAATGGTTGACTCCGGAAGGTCGTTCGATTAATCTTGAAGGGATAAAGCCTGATTACGAAGTCGGGCGCACATATGAAGACATAAATGCTATGCGCGATCCGCAACTTCAAAAGGCCAAAGAATTATAAAATGAAAATTGTTATTGCAACTGCTGTATACTATCCACAAATAAACGGGGTAGCGGTGTTTTCGCATAATTTGGCGCTTGGTCTATTAAAACGGGGGCACGAAGTGATGGTGATTTGCCCTTCGCAGACTGGTAAAAACTACGCAGAGAGTATTGATGGTGTAAAAACGGTATATTTAAAGTCAGTACAGGCAAAAATATATCATGATCAGATACATCCCTTGCCGGAAAAGAAAAAATTTCTGGGCGTTAAAATGCCGAGATTGTTTTATAAACATGGATTTAGAGTTTCGGTTTTTCCATATGCTGAGATTAGTAAGGTGCTGAATGAATTTAAACCAGATGTAGTGCATGTGCAGGTTTCGGATCCGATTGGGCTGTCGGTGGTGTTTTATGCGAGAAAACACAATATACCAGTGGTGACAACTGAGCATAATCAGCCAGAAGTTTTGACTGGGTCGATGAAACTACCTAGTGCTATGAAAAAGCCGATTGATGCGCTGCTTTCTTCGTATTTTAGAAATCGGCAGAGTAAGAGTGATTTCGTGACAATGCCGACGAAACAGGCGATTGATCATCTACTGTCTGGGCATTCTATAAATGTTCCAGTGGCTGCGGTGTCGAATGGGGTGGATTTAACGAATTTTAAACCTGGAAAAGCCAGTAAAGAAATATATGAACGTTACAATATTCCACAGGATAAAACGATTATGCTATATGTAGGTAGAATTGATCCGGAAAAGAAGGTGGGACTGGTGATTGAAGCCTTTAACAAAGCGCGGAGTAAATTGCCGAAAACAGAGCTAATTATGGTGGGGGATGGAGTAGATAAAGCCAGGTTGGAGCAATTAGTTAGGGATAATAATCTTGGCGACTCTGTGAAATTACTTGGTAGAGTAATATCACCGGATTTGTATGAACTATATAAAATGGCTGATGTGTTTGTAACAGCATCGGAGATTGAAACGCAAGGGATAGTTTTGATTGAAGCAGCGGCGACGGGTTTGCCACTAATTGCGGTGGACAAAGGTGCTGTGAGTGAAGTTTGCCGAGACAGTGAAAATGGTTATTTGTGTGAACCTGGCAATATTGATGAAATTGGGAATGCGATGATTAAGATTGTCTCAGATGAGAAAATGCGAAAGGAATTTAGCAAAAAATCGTTAGAGATTGCCGGTGAGCATGATTTTGAAAAGACGCTGGATTCATTTATTAATATTTATAATCACGTAATTAGTTCTAAAAAATAGTTTTTAGGGTGAGCAATTTTATTAATCCTGTAATTATGGTATAATTTGGCTTATGAAAAGATTTAACCCTTTAGAAATTGAAAAAAAATGGCAAAAAAAATGGGAAGAAGAAAAGCCTTATAGGGCTGAAGTGAAGCCTGGTGTGCCAAAGATGTATATTGCGGAAATGTTTCCTTATCCATCGGGAGCGGGCTTGCATGTGGGGCATGTACGTAATTTTACAATTGTCGACGTTTTGACGCGATTTTATGAACAGCAGAGATTAAATGTGATGCGACCATTTGGTTATGATACCTTTGGTTTGCCAGCGGAAAATTATGCGATTAAAACTGGTACGGCGCCACAAGAAGTGACGAAGGCCAACACGGATAATTTTAGGAAACAGGCAAAAAGACTGGGTTATGCAATTGATTGGAACCGAGAGATTAATACATCTGATCCAGAATATTATAAGTGGACACAGTGGTGTTTTTTGCAGTTATTTAAAAAGGGTTTAGCTTATCAAAAAGAGTCTTATCAGTGGTGGTGCCCGGTGGATCAGACTGTGCTGGCTAATGAACAGGTTGAGAATGGACATTGTTGGCGCTGCGGCCATGAAGTCGAAAAGAAAAAGATGAAGCAATGGTTCTTTAAGATTACAGAGTATGCCGATGAATTGCTTGATGAAATTGATGCATTGGATTGGCCAGAGAAGATCAAGACCATGCAAAAGAATTGGATTGGGCGAAGTGTTGGAGCAGAGATTGATTTTAAGGTGGTAAATGATGCGCACAGTATTACTGTTTTTACAACGAGACCAGATACAATTAAGGGTGCGACTTTTCTGGTGGTGGCGCCGGAATATCCAGATTTACAATATTTTGTGTCGGATGATGCGAAGGAAGCCGTCGAGAAGTATAAAGCTGAAGCTTTGAAGAAGTCTGAGATAGAAAGGCAAGAAAACAAGGAAAAGACGGGTGTGTTTACGGGGGCTTATGCAATCAACCCGGCGACGAAGGAAAAGATTCCGATTTGGGTAGCTGATTATGTTTTGTCTGGTTATGGGACTGGGGCAATTATGGCTGTGCCATATAACGACGAGAGAGATAAGGAATTTGCAGAGAAATTTGATTTACCGATCGTTGAGACAGAATTAGTGGATTTTGATGCGTTTGGGACGCCAAAAACGACTTATCGAATGCGGGATTGGCTGATTTCTCGTCAAAGATACTGGGGTTGCCCGATTCCGATTGCGTATGACAAGGAAGGTAATCCACACGCAATTCCTGAAGATGAATTGCCGGTGATTTTGCCGGAAATACAAGATTATAAACCGGATGAATCTGGTCGCTCGGCGCTAGCTAAGGCTAAAGATTGGCTAAAAGTAAAGATTCCGGTGAAAGATCCAAAGACTGGTAAAACGCATTTAGAAGAAATGACTAGAGAAACTGATACTTTGGATGGATATGCCTGTTCTTCGTGGTATTTGTGGCGATATGTTTCTCCGCACGATAAGAAGCAGGCTTGGGATAAAGAAGCGATTGCTTATTGGGCTCCAACCGATATTTATGTAGGGGCGGATCACGCTGTGGCGCACTTACTTTACGTTCGATTTTGGTGTAAGTTTTTTGCAGATCTAGGTTATTTGCCTTTTAGAGAGCCAATAAAGAAGTTGATTTATCATGGCTATATTAATGCCCCAGATGGCAAGAAGATGTCGAAGTCAAAGGGCAATGTGATTGATCCACTTGATGTGATAAATGATGGGTATGGCGCAGATACTCTTAGGGTTTATGAAATGTTTATCGGCCCGGTTGAGTTAGATGCGGCTTGGGATCCACGTTCGGTGGGTGGTGTGTATAGATTTTTGAATCGATGCTATAATTTGTGTTTTGATAATAAAAATGAATCTTCGGATAACAAAAATGCTGTTATTCGCAATAAGACGATTAAAAAAGTAACCGAAGATATTTATAAATGCAATTTTAATACGGCGGTGGCTGCTTTGATGGAATATGTTAATGAACTGTATAAAGAAGGTGCTGCGACGGGGGATTTGGTGACGCTCGCTAAATTGTTAAAACCATTTGCGCCGCATCTTGCTTCGGAGATATTAGAGAAGTATGGTGCTGATGATGAATGGCCGAAATGGGATGAAAAATATCTTGTGACGGATACGGTGGAATTAGTGGTTCAGGTTAATGGTAAATTGCGTGCCAAGATTAGTGTCGATGTGAATGACCTTGATGATGAATCTAAGATTATTGATTTAGTAAAATCCAATGAGAAAATTGCCGAGTATACCAAGGGTGGCATCAAAAAGACGATTTTTGTGAAAAAAGCTAAACTTGTAAATATAGTGGTTTAATGAATTTAATTCTAGTTTTAGATAATATCAGGTCTTGTTATAATGTGGGGGCGATTCTTAGAACCGCAGAAGGTTTTGGTGTAAAAAAAGTGTACCTGTCTGGTTATACGCCAAGAGTGCACGACCAAAACTTATTGCCGCATCTAAGAGAAAAACTAGATAAAGAGATACACAAAACTGCGCTTGGAGCCGAGAATATGCTAGAGATTTATGCATCTGATGATATAAAAAATACGTTAATTAGTTTGAAAAATCAGGGGTGGCAAATTGCGGGCTTGGAAAACAATATTGATTCAAATAAATTGGTAAAATTAGGCACTCCGGAAGCAAAAACATCAATAAAAGATAAGTTAGTTTTGGTGCTTGGTGAAGAAGTCCATGGTATAGATTATTCACTCCATGATATAATTGACCTGTTTTTAGAGATACCAATGAATGGCAAAAAAGAATCTTTTAACGTTTCGGTAGCAACTGGCATAGCAATTTATGCTATAATGAATTTATGATCGAAATATATACAACTCCAACTTGCGCTTATTGCCATGCTCTGATGGATTGGTTGGATTCCAAGGGAATAGAGTATGTCGAGAAGGATGCTACTAAAGAGCCGGATATCGCTGCTGTACCAGTGACGATAATTGGTGATGAAAAAATTGTGGGTTTTGATAGGCCTGCGATTAAAAGAGCCCTTGCGAAATTGGAAAAATAGTGATAAAATAAATAAAATTATCTATTAAATTAAGGAGTAAAATGCCTGAACCTAAGAAACAAAGTAGTCCACGTAAGACTGGGCTTCGCAGGAGTCATCTTAGGCTTGCACTAGCTCGGAGAGTCAATAAAACTTCTCCGGTAAAAGCTTTCGAGACTAAGAAGAAGACACCAAATCTAAAAGTTAAAACTGTTAAAAAAGGGAAAGAAAATTAAAAATATGGCAAGTAATCGACATTTAGGTAGAGTAATTGTTCTACAGAGTTTGTATGAATATGAACTAAGAACTCTCGCTAATGACCCGGACGTCGATTTGGACATTATCGTTGCAAAAAACATCGAACCTTATGAAAAAGCGCTTGGTGATACTGAATTTGTTTATAATTTGGCGCATCATGTGTCAGAGAATTTCGAAACACTAGACAAGGCGTTGCAACCGATGGCACCAGAGTGGCCAATCAGTTCGATTGCGGCAATTGATAGAAATGTCCTTAGGATGGGGCTATATGAACTTTCGGAGTGTAGGGATACGATTCCACCGAAAGTTGCAATTAATGAAGCTGTAGAGCTTGCCAAGGCTTTTGGTAGTGAAAACTCTTCTAAATTTATCAATGGAGTGCTAGGCACTGCCTACAAGAAGCTTGGCTTAACTGAAGAAAAAGATGGAGCAAAGAGTAATTCCGTCGATGGAGCCGACGGCAAGGAGAAGGCTTAAAGTTCCTGAGGCGTTGCCAGAGGAGCGAATCAAAGAGTCTGCCCTTGATAAAATTAAATCAGCTGTTTTTAGAAAGAAGGCGGCAATTCAGTCGATTGTACGTGAGCCGACTTCTGGTGGGATTGTTTTTAGATTCACCAAAGACAAGAAGGATATTGAAATTCTTTTGATTCAAGATTCAAAAGAACGTTGGACAATTCCAAAGGGGCATATTGAGCCGGGTGAAACAGCTAAAATGACGGCAAGAAGAGAAATTGAAGAAGAAACTGGGCTGTCTAATATTTCGGTTTTGGCTTGGCTGGGTAAGATTCATTTTAAATATCGCAGGCTAGACAAGCTGGTTTTGATGACGACACAAATCTATTTGGTTCAGGCTTTAGATAATCATGAAATGCCTACCCCAGAAAAGTGGATGAAGGGGATTAAATGGTTTTCGTTTACCGACGCCCTGGAGGCGATTGAATATGAAGACATCGAAAAACTGATGCTAATCGCCAAGAAAAAGGTGCGGGCGGGTGAATATTAGATATTTTTGAAAAAGGAGGATTATGGATACGGCTAAGTATCAAGAATTTGCCAAGGAAAAACTAGGCTTTGAGTTTAAAGATATAAATTTACTCGTGGTTGCGCTTACGCACCGGAGTTATGTTAATGAACATAAGTCGGCGCATGAACACAACGAAAGATTGGAATTTTTGGGCGATGCGGTCCTAGAGCTAGTGTCTTCGGATTTTTTGTATAGAAATTATGAATATCCCGAAGGGGTGATGACAGCGTTAAGGGCGGCCCTGGTTAGAACCGAATCGATTGGCGATGCTGGGAAGGAACTGGGATATGAACCTTTAGTGAGACTTTCTAAGGGAGAAAAGCATGGCTCGATGCGTGCGCATGATGTAATACTAGCGGATTGTTTTGAAGCGGTGATTGGGGCGATTTATCTTGACCAGGGGTATGAAGCGGCGAAAGATTTTATTTATAAGCATATTTTGGTTAAAATTGATGCTATTTTGGAAGAAGGCACGTGGCGTGACCCGAAGTCCTATGTGCAGGAATTGGCACAAAAGGTGGATGGTATGACACCGGTGTATCGTACTTTGAAAGAAGATGGGCCGGATCATGACAAGACTTTTACAGTGGGGCTTTATGTGGGTGATGAGTTAAAGGGTACAGGTACGGGGCATTCGAAACAGGAAGCTCAAACGGCAGCGGCAAGAGAAGGGGTAAAAAAGTACCGCGCACTGGTTAAAGACAAGTAGTTTATATCTGTTTTTATTGACTTTTTATTGTTTTTATGGTATAATGGGCTTATGTAGCGTTTGCTAGGCTCTTTAATAATTGCTGGAAAAGGGGGTATACCGTTTTGCAAAGAGTCGTAATAGATTATGGAGCTGGTATTCTCGTTTTGGACGAGAATAACAATGTAGATCTTTTTACGTACGATGAGTACATAAACATCTTTGGTGTTCAGTCGTTGCCGTTTAGCGATGACTGAGAAAGGGGGACTAAATGGTAGAAGACGAAAAAAAAGCTTTCGCTGTCGAAGAAAATGACGACGCCAGGACATGGGCAGACGAATTGATTTTTGACTGCCATAATGATGGCGAAGGTGGAATGCCGTTTAAGGATGACAAGCCGCCTATGCCGATTTTGGAGTACTTGGCTGAATTTAAGGCATTAATTGATGCCTGTGGCCATGTCTCATACTTCTTTAATATGAAGAAGTTTGTGAAGGCCAATGTAAATAAGGCCAAGGCTGTAGCTTCCGCCTACAATCATGACCTGAGATATTATCAGGATCAGTTGAATGAATGGCTGGTGAAGGCTAGAAGGTCTTATGCTATTTTGGGTCTTCATGCGGCTAAGTTTGGTTATGAGATGCCGGCCGAGAACTATTGGCTTAATCAAATGACCGTATCCGAAGACAGACGGAGTGCCTATAAAGGGTATCTCCAGACTTGTCTTAAGAACAAGAAGACGCTTTCGCCGACAGAAATGGAGGCGAAATTCCAGCAAAGATTACAAAAACGCCTGAAGAAGGCGGTTAAGTAATCAAAACCCCTGAGATTTTCTCAGGGGTTGATTTTTTATCAAAAATAAGCTAAAATATAGAAATTAAATAATTTTTAAGGAGAAATATGCTAGCGATTCGCATGCAACGTAATGGCCGGTCACATTATCCAACGTACCGGATAGTCGTCCAAGAATCACAGCGTCATCCGCTTTCGGGACGTATTGTGGCTTTGGTCGGCAATTACAATCCCGCAACCAAGGCTCTCACTTTGGATAAAGAAGCGGTGAAGAAATATTTAGACAATGGCGCGCAACCATCTTCGAGAGTAGCTTTTATCTTGAAGAAAAACGGCGTCAAGTTACCAAAGTGGTACAAAGAAGCTACCGCTAAGAAGGTTTCTGCAAAACACGCTGATAAATTGCGTAAAAATCAGCCAAAAGAAGCTCCGGCTCCAGAGCCGGAAGTTCAGGCTGAAGAAAAACCAGCTGAAGAAGCAGAAGCATAAAAATGGTCCCCGCGGGGACTATTTTTGTGCTATAATGTTTATATATAAAACTTTAAATGGAGAACCATATGGCTACTATTGATCAGCAATTTGTAGAATATATCGTAAAAACCTTAGTCAATAATCCTGAAAAGGTAGCAGTAGAACGTAAGATCGATGAGAAGGGTGTGCTTTTGTCACTTACAGTTGATCCATCCGACGTGGGTAGAGTAATTGGTAAGCGCGGCGTAACGGCCCAAGCAATTAGAGTGCTGCTTCGGGCGCTTGGCACTAAGCAGGATGCTCGCTATAATTTGAAGATTGTAAATACTGATGAAGATGGTGAAGAAAGGAAACCCAGAGAAAAGGCCGTTGAGCGAAAGGAAGAAATTAGAGAAGAAGTAGATGAGCCTGAGACAAACGATGTCGAAGAAGACGATGATCTAGAAGAAGAGACCGAAGAAGAGACATCGGAATTAGCCGAAAAAACTCGTGCTGAGCTAGCGGATTTGGATGATTTAGATATCTAGCGACTCTTATTAAAGACCGCCACGGAAAAGTGGCGGTTTTTTGTTTTACAAAAAATCCCCCAACGGTGGGGATTTTTTGACATAGATAAGCTCTCAACTTGATTTTTATGTTGTAAGCGAACTCGCAGTTAGTTAGCTTATGTTTAATTATACATAGGTTTTAAAAAAATGCAAGTACTTTTTACTTGATTTTTTTAAAAAAGTATAATAAAATTGATTTCAAGAAGTAGTGTGCTTTATTTTTGTAACTTATGGAGGCTGGCGACTTCCTGGGGGGAAATAGAGCAGTAATCTTCGGCGCTGAGATAATCAAAAAACAAAATGGGAGTTAGTTTTGTTTATTTGGTTGTCAAAAAAGATACTAATAACACTAATATAAGAGGTAAAATGGCAAAAAAACCAAAGTCTGGTGAAAGAGTATTTTTCACCGAAGGAGACCAAGCTCTGCCAATTCCTGATTTGACTGCACATCAAAAGGAATCGTGGGCAGATTTTGTGGAAAACGGACTGAGGGAAGTTTTTGAAGAATTGAACCCGATTGACGATTATACCGGGCAAAAACTTTCACTTCGTTTTAAAGAATATTATTTTAAGGAACCAAAAGAGACGGAGCGTGAAGCAAAATACAATCTTGCGACTTACGAGGCTCCGCTTCATGTTTTGGTCGAACTTGAAAACAAGTTGACCGGGCAAAAGAAGGAACAGGATATTTACTTTGGTGATTATCCTTGGATGACCGAAAGGGCAACGTTTATCATCAATGGTACTGAGCGCGTAATCGTGTCACAGCTCATTCGTTCGGCTGGCGTTTTCTTTAATGCCGAGACGATTGGCATGAGACGTTATTATGGCGCGAAGGTGATTCCAGGCCGTGGTGCATGGCTCGAATTTGAAACTGCTGTAAATGGTGCAATTTACGTCAAAATCGATCGACGCCGTAAAATCCCGGTAACGACTTTCCTTAGAGCTTTAGGAATGTCAAAATCTGAAATCATTGATGCATTTTCTGATGTTGACACGGGCGAACGCAGATACATCGATGCAACATTTGAAAAAGATATCACTTCAAATCAAGGTGAGGCTTTGCTTGAAGTTTATCGAAAACTACGTCCAGGTGATTTGGCAACAGTTGACAACGCTCGTTCGATGATTGAGAAAACTTTCTTTGATAAGAAGCGTTATGATTATTCTAGTGTTGGTCGCTTTAAGATTAATCGTAGATTGCATTTCGACACCCCGAATGAGCCAGATTTTAGAACTTTGCAAATGAAAGACGTCAGGGCAATTGTGGCTGAAATTATTCGTTTGAATAATACACAAGAAGCGCCAGACGATATCGACTCTTTGTCTAACCGTCGGGTTAAGTTGGTCGGTGAATTGGTCCAGAGACAGTTTAGGTTGGGTATGCTCCGTTTACAACGAAATATTTTTGACCGTATGTCAATGGCAAATCTTGATGATGTGACGCCTTCTCAACTATTAAATTCACGTCCAGTAGTTGCTGCTGTGAAGGAATTCTTTGCGACATCACAGCTTTCACAGTTAATGGACGAAGTGAACCCATTTTCTGAGCTTGCACATAAGCGCCGTTTAAGCTCAATGGGTCCTGGTGGTTTGACTCGTGAAAGAGCAGGCTTTGATGTGCGTGATGCTCACCCAACTCATTATGGTCGTATTTGTACTGTAGAAACGCCAGAAGGCGGTAACGTGGGTTTGGTGCTAAACTTTGCAACTTACGCCAAAATTAACAAATATGGTTTTATTGAGGCTCCATATCTTGTGGTTAAAAATGGTAAAGTAACTGATGAAGTTGTTTACATGGATGCGGATACTGAAAACGATATGGTAATCGCCGATGCTTCAGTTAAACTAGACAAAGATAAAAAATTCGTTGAAGACTGGGTTTCCGCTAGAGTACATGGTACACCTGCTCAGGTGGAAGCAAAAAGAGTAACTCATATTGATGCAGCTCACAAGGAAATTCTCGGTGTGTCAGCAAGCTTGATTCCATTCGTGGAGAAAAACCGTGTTGACCGTTCTTTGATGGCTTGCGCAATGCAGAAACAAGCAGTACCATTACTTCGCCAAGACAATCCGATTGTTGGTACTGGTATTGAACGTGAAGTCGCTAAAAACACTTCACAGCTAATCATGGCTACAGGCGCCGGTGTAGTTAAAAAAGCTGACAGTGAAAGTGTAATTGTGACTTATAACAAGGGTGGTGATGTCGAATATAAATTGCAACATTTTGAAAAGACTAACGATGACCGTTGTTACAATCAAAGATGTGTGGTCTCTCGTGGCCAAACTGTCAAAAAAGGTGATGCTCTTATCGAAGGTGCATCAATTAATGACGGTGAACTCGCACTAGGCCGCGATTTATTAGTCGCATTTATGCCTTGGCGTGGTTACAACATGGATGACGCTATTGTGATTTCGAACCGTTTGGTCGAAGATGACACTTTGACATCCATTAATATTAAAGATTTCGATGTCGAAGTACGTGAGACTAAACTTGGTCCTGAGCAAGTTACTCGTGATATTCCAAACGTTTCAGAGCATTCATTAAGACATCTTGGTGAAGATGGTATCGTCACGATTGGTTCTGAAGTAAAGAATGGTGATATCTTGGTAGGTAAAATTACCCCTAAGGGTGAGCAGGAACTAAGTTCAGAAGAGAGATTACTCCGTGCAATCTTTGGTGAAAAGGCTAAGGATGTACGCGATACTTCAGTTAGAATGAACGGTTCTTCTACTGGTAAAGTAGTGGATGTGCGTGTATACACTAGAGAGCAAGGCCATGATCTTAAAGCTGGCGTCATTATGCAGATTAAGATATTTGTAGCTGAAATGCGTAAAATTGGCGTAGGCGATAAGCTGGCTGGGCGACATGGTAACAAGGGTGTGGTATCTAGAGTGTTACCGGTCGAAGATATGCCATTTATGGCTGATGGTACACCAATTGATATTGTATTATCACCTATGGGTGTGCCTTCACGTATGAATCTAGGACAGCTATTTGAGACTCACCTTGGTATGGCAGCTAGAGCGCTTGGTTATAAGGTCGCTACACCTTCATTTAACGGGGTGCCAGATGATGTTATTTCGGATGAGCTCGAAAAAGCTGGTTTTGCCCGCGATGGTAGAGTCCAGTTATATGACGGTCTAACTGGTGAGCCATTCAATGAGCGTACTTCGGTAGGTGTGATGCACATGCTAAAGCTTCACCACATGGTGGAAGATAAGATTCACGCTCGTTCAACTGGTCCTTACACTATGGTAACTCAACAGCCGTTAGGTGGTAAAGCACAGAATGGTGGTCAGAGATTTGGGGAAATGGAGGTTTGGGCGCTGGAAGCTTATGGTGCTGCTACCACTCTTCAGGAAATGCTCACCATTAAATCAGATGATGTTTATGGACGTGCTAAAGCATACGAAGCAATCATTAAGAATGAACCTATTGAAGGTCCAAAGTTACCAGAAGGCTTCAATGTCTTAGTTAAGGAGCTTCAAGGTCTAGGCTTAAAGGTAGACTTGCTAGACCATGGTGAAGCAGCTGATGCTGGTGATGTAATTGAAAAGACTTCAAAGGAAATTGAAAAGTCTAAAGATGATCAATCTATTTATGATCAACATAAAAAAGATACCGAACCGCAGATTCTCGATTTAGATGAATCAGAAGCCGAGGCGATGATGGCTGAGGAAGGTATCGAAATAACGGAGATTGACGATGACGATGGCACCGTTGATCTAGGAGAGGAGGAGTTCTAATATGGCGTGGATGGATAATTTTATCAGCGCTTCCGACTTCGATTCGATTCGTTTATCGGTGGCGAGCCGTGACGACATTTTGAATTGGAGCTACGGTGAAGTAACCAAGCCTGAGACAATCAACTACAGAACTCAAAAACCTGAAAGAGACGGGTTGTTCTGTGAAAGAATCTTTGGTCCAACCAAGGATATTAACCCACACGATGCAAAACTAAAGGGTGTAAGATCCCGCGAAGCTGCTGTCGATAAGGAAGGAAATTTAGTCACTAAATCTATTACTAGACGTGAACGTATGGGCCATATTGCGCTTGCAGCTCCGGTTGCACCCCTTTGGATTATGCGCGGGTTTCCTGCTGCATTATCTCTACTTAGGGATAGTTCGCAGAAAAATATTGAGAAAGTTGTGTATTTTGCTACTTATTTGATTGTTGATGCAGATACTAAGAAAATTGAAAAATTACTTGAAAGTTTGGAAAGCCAAACTAGTACTGCGAGAGACGCTATTAAAATTCGATACGAAAAAGAAGCTAAGGCAAAAGATGCAGACGTTAAGGCTCTCGCAGAAGCTCAAAGCAAGGAACTTGATGAACTTCAAACGGATTATCTATATCGCAAGTCGACTCTTGAGTCATTTAAAAAAGGTGGCGTGATTACAGAAGTACAATACCGTAATCTACCGGAAGAATACGAAGATTTGATTACTGTAGAAATGGGCGCGACTGCAATCAAGAAGTTGCTTGACGAAATCGATTTGGATAAGATGATTGAAGATTTGCGAAAAGAGGAAGAAGAAGCAAAGGGTCAGAAAGAGAAGAAAATTCAAAAACGTCTTAAAACGCTTGAAGGTATGCAATCGGCTGGTATCAAGCCAGAAGATTTGATTTTGACCGTTGTGCCTGTGATTCCACCGGATCTTCGTCCAATGATTGCTTTGCCTGGTGGTAGATTTGCGACTTCAGATTTGAACGATTTATACCGCAGAGTAATTAACCGAAACAATCGTTTGAAAAAACTACTTGAGTTGCACGCTCCAGAAGTAATTTGCCGTAATGAAATGAGAATGTTGCAGGAAGCAGTTGACTCTTTGATTGATAATTCTGCGGCACATGGTTCTAGGGGTGCAAATTCCACCAATGGCCGTCGTAAGCTCAAGTCTTTGTCTGACTTACTAAAAGGTAAGCAAGGTCGTTTCCGCCAGAACCTGCTTGGTAAGCGCGTGGACTACTCTGGTCGTTCAGTGATTGTAGTTGGTCCGGAGCTTAAATTACATGAGTGTGGTTTACCAAAGCAAATGGCGTTAGAGCTCTTTAAGCCTTTCGTGATTTCATGGTTAATTGGTAAGGAATATGCAAATAATATTCGTGCTGCTTCGAGATTGCTTGAAACTAAGGAAACCGTGGTTTGGGATGCTCTGGATGAGGTGATCAAGGGTAAATATGTTCTTTTGAACCGCGCCCCTTCGCTTCACCGTTTATCAGTACAGGCTTTCCAGCCGAGACTGATTGAAGGTAAGGCAATTAAGCTTCACCCACTAGTAGCTTCTGGGTTTAACGCTGACTATGATGGTGACCAAATGGCTGTCCATCTACCACTTTCAAGTGCTGCGCAGGATGAAGCAAGGGAATTGATGTCGGCTTCAAAGAATCTTTTGAAGCCAGCTGATGGTTCACCAGTGCTTGCAATTTATCAGGACGTGGTGCTCGGTGCTTATTATCTAACTTACGATAAGCCTGGTACGGATACTGGTAAGCCGAAGGCTTTCTCTTCGGTTTATGAAGCAGAAATGGCTTACGATCAAGGTATTATTGCACTTCAAACTCCAATTCGAGTGTTTGCAAAGAAAGAGATTCGTGATACGACTCTAGGTAGAGTGATCTTTAATGAGATTCTGCCAAAGGATTATCCATACGATAACTCTGTCCAAAACAAGAAGCATCTGTCTAAGGTGATGGCCGACATCTTTGACCTTTATGGTTCTGAAGTGATGGTGAAAACTGCCGACGATCTTAAGGATTTGGCGTTTGAATATGAAACGATTGCTTCAATCTCTACTGCTAAAGATGATTATCCAACCTATACTGAGATTGACGATTTCATCGCGGAAGGTGACGCAAAGACCGCTTTGATTCAGCAAGATTATAACGATGGTCTTACGACTGATGAAGAGCGCTATAAACTGACGATTGCCAACTGGCGTGATATCGACAAAAAGATTTCAGATTTCCTTTCTAGCAAATTGGCCGAAATGGATACTGATATTGCTGTGATGGTGAACTCTGGTGCTCGTGGTAACATTTCGAACATCAAGCTCGCTTCGGCAGAGATTGGTATCATGGTGGATATCAATAACAACGAAATTGAGCTCCCAGTGAAGTCTTCTTACAAGAAAGGTCTAAACACGCTTGAGTCCTTTATTGCGACTCGAGGTGCTCGTCAAGGTCAGGTGTCTACTGCTCTTCGTACAGCCGACTCTGGTTATTTGACACGTCGTTTGGTAGATGTTTCTCAAGATGTGTTTACCACCGACGAAGAAGCTGAAGATCCTGGATTTACGGTTTATCGAAATGAAACTGAAGCTTCGGGAATTGAGTTTAGCGCTAGAATCGTTGGTCGCTATACGGCTGACGTGGTGCCTGGATACCTAGAAGCAGATGAGCTAATTACCAAAGAAATGGCTGAACAGATTGAAGCTGACGAAAAAGTTGATTCAGTTAAGATTCAATCTGTGCTATCTACTACCGCAATAAGTGGTATTCCACGCAAGGCTTATGGTGTGGATATGTCTACAAGGGAATTAGTTGCGGCAAATGAGCCAGTTGGTGTTATTGCTGCACAGTCGCTTGGTGAGCCTGGTACTCAGCTAACACTTGATACGAAACACGGTTCAGGTGTTGCAGGTTCTGGTGCAATCGCAAGAGGTCTTCCACGTGTAGAAGAGCTTCTCGAAGCTCGTACGCCAAAAGGTCAGGCCTATGTTTCACCAATTGAAGGTATCGTGGAAGTTACCGAAGACAATAATCACTATGTTGTTCAAATTGCTCCACAGTCTGGTGCTGTAGAAAGATTTGAATTAAACGGTCGTAAGCCTTTGGTTAAAGATGGTGAAAGCGTAAAGAGTGGTACAACTCTTGTAAAAAAGAGTGGTGACTTTGCTGCGATTAAGGCTCCTACTGATGGTGTAGTTGAGTTAGTAAAAGATGCAGTTATTTTGGTTTCTGCTGCTGGTGCACCAGTCAGAATTGAAATCCCAGGTGATGCTGAATTGGTTGTAAAATCAAACGATTTAGTGAAGGCTGGTGATAGAATCACAACTGGTTCTTTGAACCTACAAGATCTTTTGAAATATAAAGGTGTTGAAGCTACTGAACGTTATATTATGAACGATGTTCTTAACGTGTATGCTGCGCAGGGACATGAGATTTCACCAAAACACTTGGAAATCTTGGTACGTCAGATGTTCTCAAGAGTACAAGTGATTGATCCGGGTGATTCTGAGTTTGTATCTGGTGATATTACTTCTAGAACTGCTGTCAGTATTGCAAATAAAGAGCTTGAAAAAGAAGGAAAGAAACAGATTACCTATACGAATTTGCTACTTGGTATTACGAAAGTTTCTATCTTTTCTGATTCGTTCTTGTCGGCAGCTTCCTTCCAGGATACGACTA
This sequence comes from uncultured Candidatus Saccharibacteria bacterium, assembly GCA_947304075.1. Classification (GTDB taxonomy): domain Bacteria; phylum Patescibacteriota; class Saccharimonadia; order Saccharimonadales; family Saccharimonadaceae; genus Nanosyncoccus. Next base: position 2,683 of record CAMYZY010000001.1, on the reverse strand, counting down.
GAGTTCTCATTAATGCTGCGATTAATGGTCGTGTTGATCATCTGCGTGGTCTTAAGGAAAACGTAATAATCGGTCGCAAGATTCCAGTAGGAACTGGTGTAGCACCATTATCGGATTTTGAAGTGCCAGATTCTAAAGTGCCTACAGAAGCTGATCTTGAGAATCTCTAAAACTTATAACAACTAAAAGGCTTCTACTAGAGCGGGGACTTCTAAATTGTAAGACTTGCAACACAAGTCAAGAAAAAATCTCCTTATTCGCCCTTCGGGCTTTGGGAGATTTTTTCATTGTTGAGTTGCAAAACTTACAATTTAGAAATCTGATCTAAATCTCATTATGCTCTAGTAGAAGCCTTTTAGCTGTTTTTTATTTTTCTAAATTTCATTATGCTCTAGTAGAAGCCTTTTAGTTGTTTTTTATCTTTCAAAATCTGATAAAGTGTGCTAATATAAGATATAGTTATCATGAGGTTATTATGCATTTTAAGACTATTTTCAAATCGATAAAAAATAAAGATATGCTGAAACGAGTTTTAATTATACTCGGTATTATTGTGGCTTATCGTTTTCTTGCTCAGATTCCTGTACCGATGGGTGATGCTTCTACGTTTAAGGAAGCTGTTTCTAATTTGATGCAAAAATCTGACTTCTCGAATTTCTTAAATCTGATTTCTGGTGGTGGGTTGGCGTCGTTTAGTATTATTCTGGTCGGCATGTCACCATATATTACTGGTTCGATTGTGATTCAGCTTCTTACTAAGGCAATTCCTTCACTTGAAGAATTGTCGAATGACGGCGAGTCAGGTCGCCGTAAGATTAATCAGTGGACAAGGCTTCTAACTATTCCACTTGCGATTGTACAATCTATTGCATATATCTTTATTCTTTATCAATCAACTTTGTCTGCTAATATTGCCAGTGAGTTTACGCCAACTTTTGGTGACTGGGCTTTGTCTGTTACTGCTATGACGACTGGTTCGGTACTTCTCATGTGGATGGGTGAATTGATTACTGAGCAAGGGATTGGCAATGGTATTTCTACGATAATCTTTGCTTCCATTATTTCGCAACTTCCGACTACTATGGCTTCACTTGGATCGGCTTTGTTTGACACGAGTCAGGGAAATTTGAGTTTGTTTGGTTGGTTTGAGCTACCTGTTAATCCTACTGTATTCTGGATTGTACTTGGTTTTGCTATTGCGATGCTAGCAGTAATTTACTTCTTGGTTAAACTTAACGAAGCGCAAAGAATAATTACTGTGAATTATGCAAAACGCGTGCATGGGAATTCTTCTTATGGTGGCATAAAGTCAATATTACCAATTAAGCTAATTGCGGCTGGCGTAATTCCGGTGATTTTTGCTACGGCTTTCTTGTCGTTGCCAGCTCTAATTGGACAAGTGATAATGACAGTTGATCCCGGAAATGAATTTGGTTCAAATCTGGTATCACTATTTTCGGCACCTTCGGCTAATAACTTTTCTACTATGTATCCAAATGGTATTACTGGACAATGGTTTGTTTATCCGGCGATGTATTTCATATTGGTATTTATGTTTACGTATTTCTACACATCGATTATTTTCAATACCAATGAAATTGCAGATAATTTACAAAAACAAGGTGGTTTTATTGAAGGAGTGAGACCAGGGATTAATACTTCTAAGTATTTGTCTAAAGTAGTAAATCGCTTAGATTTATTTGGTGCTTTGGCGCTTGGTTTTATTGCGATGCTCCCATTTATAACTGATTATATCTTTATTGTGATTACTGGAGCTCCGATTGGTTTATCGATTTCTGGTACTGGGCTTCTGATCGTAGTGACGGTGGCGTTAGAGAATCTAAGGTCGTTGGATTCTAGAGCTCTAATGATAACTTACGATGACTTCGGCGATGAGCTTAAAGATTGATTTTAGTTGGAAAAGAATAGTAAAATGGTTTTTTTTCGCCATTGTAGCGATTTTGTTCGTGATTTTTCTAATTAGGGTTATTTCGTTTGAAAACTATTATTACAACGAAAAGGAAGGAAGCGAGAGAGCTTCTACCGAGAATATTGGGGCAATTCAGCCTGAAGAAGAATTAATTGAAGAAGAGCCAACTGAAGAAGAAGTTCATGAATATACTGTAGCGGCAGATATGCCGAGATATTTGTCGGTTGGTAAGCTAGGAGTTTACAATGCGAGAATTTTACCAATGGGTGTTACATCCGATAATGCTTTAGATACACCTAGAAATATATTTGATGTGGGTTGGTATAAGGCATCTGGTAAACCTGGGCAGGGTGGAACGGCGATTATCGATGGACATAATGGCGGTCCGCACGTTCATGGTGTGTTTAAAGATTTACCGAAGTTGTCTGTTGGTGACATTATCACTATTGAAAGGGGAGATGGCTTGAAGTTTTCTTATCAAGTATATGATAATAAGGAAGTACTATTATCAGAAGCGGATAAATACATGTCTACTGCAGCGAAATCGCCGATTTCTGGTAAAGAATCAGTTACTTTAATTACTTGTTCGGGCGAATGGTCTGAGCAACGCAAAACTTATCTTTCGAGACAATTTGTGCGTGCGGTAATTATCGAATAATTCTCTTTACAAAATTATTTTTTTGTGCTAAACTAATTATGTAATTTATGGCTAGTCAAAAGGAAGTGATTAAGCTCACAGGTAGTGTTGTTGAA